>JBATDL010000356.1:0-8284 GCA_049663445.1 Candidatus Competibacter sp. | reverse complement strand
GGTCGGGTTCATCGGCGCCGTTGCCGATATGCCGGAAGACCTCGCCCGGAGCTTACGGGTCGTGGTACGTTATGGCCCGCTGGATGCGGTCGGTGCGGCGCTCGGCAAAACCTGGGACATATCGTTGCTGACCCTGCGTATGTTGGGGCGGATGCTGGTCGGCAAGGCCTCGCTGGATAATCTCAGCGGTCCGTTGACCATCGCTCAGTTCGCTGGTCAAGCGGCCAGCGCCGGCTTGATTGCGTTTTTGTCGCTGCTGGCCCTCGTTAGCATTAGCCTTGGGGTGTTGAACCTGTTGCCGGTACCGGTGTTGGACGGTGGCCACCTGCTGTATTACCTGATCGAACTGCTCAAGGGCAGTCCGCTGTCGGAAACGATGCAGAATCTGGGACAGCAGGTGGGGATCGCCGTTTTGCTGCTGTTGATGGGTCTGGCCTTGTTCAATGACTTCAGCCGTATCATCGGATAAGAACCAATCGCCCGGGCCTTGGGGTAACCACGTACTTATGAAATTGTATCGCCGCCTGATTTTCTCTTTCGGCTTGATGGTCGCAGCCTGCGGGGCGCGAGCCGGCGAGTTCGTCGTTCAGGACATCCAGGTCGATGGCCTGCAGCGCATTTCCGCCGGGACCGTTTTCAACTACCTGCCAGTGCAGGTTGGTTCGTCGGTTTCCGAGCAGGAATATCCGGAAATCATCCGCGCGCTGTTCAAGACCGGATTCTTCAGCGATGTCAGCCTGGAACGCAAAGGCAACGTGCTGGTGGTGACCGTGACCGAGCGGCCGGCGATTTCCGAGGTTCGGATCACCGGCAATGAGGATATCAGCACCGATGACCTGAAAAAGGCGCTGGCCGAGGTTGGCTTGGTCGAGGGTCGGGTCTTCGATCGCTCCCTGCTCGACAAGGTGGAGCAGGAGCTGCTGCGACAGTACTACAGTCGTGGCCGTTACGCGGTGCGGATCGATAGCCAGGTGCGGCCGCTGGAGCGCAATCGGGTCGCCATCACCATCGAGATTTCCGAAGGCGCGGTAGCCAGCATTGGCCAGATCAACATCGTCGGTAATCGGGCTTTTACCGACAAGGAACTATTGGGTCTGCTGCAGTCTTCCACCACCGGCTGGCTGTCCTTTTTCAGCAAGGACGATCAGTATTCCAAGCAAAAACTGGCGGCGGATATCGAGACGCTGCGCTCCTTTTATCTGGATCGAGGCTATCTCAAGTTCAACGTCGACTCCACTCAGGTTTCGATCACGCCCGACAAGAAAGACGTCTACATCACCATCAACATCACCGAGGGTGAGCCCTACACCATTGAGGACATCCAACTGGTCGGAAGTTTCGGTGATGTCCCGGAGCAGGATTTGCGGGAGCTGATTACGATCAAGGCGGGGGAAACCTTTTCTCGCGCCAAGATGGCCGAAACCACCAAGAAATTGAGCGAGCGTTTGGGCGAGGATGGGTATGCGTTCGCCAATATCAATACGGTCCCCCAAGTCAACGACGAAACCCGAAAAGTCGCCTTGAGCTTCGTGGTGGATCCGGGTCAGCGGGTTTACGCGCGGCGCATCAACTTTCAGGGCAACATTAAAACCCAGGACGAGGTGTTGCGGCGGGAATTGCGCCAAGCGGAAGGCGCTTGGGTTTCGACCAAGGATCTCGACCGCTCCAAGACCCGTCTGCAGCGCCTGGAGTATCTGGAGAGCGTCAGCGCCGAAACGCCGGCCGTGCCCGGAACCAGCGATCAGGTCGATGTGAATTACACCGTCGTCGAGCGCCCGTCGGGGAGCCTGATGTTTGGCATCGGCTACGGCCAGGATTCGGGTTTGCTGCTGAATGCGAGCGTGACCCAGAATAACTTTCTTGGTACCGGCAATCAGATGAGCGTGGTGCTCAATAATAGCGATGCCGGCGCCAACTACAGTATTTTCTATAACAATCCCTACTATACGCCGGATGGTATCAGTCGCGGGTTCCGGCTTTACTACCGAGACATCGACGCTGCGAAGGTCAACACCGCCAACTATGTCCTCAACAACTACGGCGCCCAGGTCAGCTTTGGATTTCCGCTCAACGAATTCGATACGCTGCTGCTGCTGCCCGGCTACGATCACGTCACGATCGACACGACGACCGGCACGCCCGTTGAAATCATTGACTATATCAAGCAGAACGGCGATACCTTCAATGAATTTAAACTGGATGCCAGTTGGGCGCGCGACACTCGCAATCGGGTTATCTTTCCGACCAGCGGCAGCCTGAATCAAATCTCGACCGAACTCGCCGTGCCGGGTAGTGACGCGGAGTTCTACAAAGTCAATTACCGGGGCGTGATGTACTACCCCTTCGCCCGGTGGTTGACGTGGTCGCTTGGCACGGATATCGGCTATGGCGACGGTTACGGTAATACCGATGGCTTGCCCTTTTTCGAAAATTTTTACGCGGGTGGTCTGCGGTCGGTGCGGGGTTACAAGGCTAATACGCTCGGTCCCCGCTACAGCAATAACGAACCCAGTGGCGGTGCGTTCAAGACCGTCGCCAGCACGCAGATGATTTTGCCGGTGCCGTTCCTGGAAAAATCGGAAAACGTGCGGACGGCGGTGTTCTTCGATGTCGGTAACGTTTTTGCAACTCCGAGTGATTTCGACGCCAACGAACTGCGTTATTCGGTCGGTATTGCCGGGTTGTGGCTGTCTCCGCTTGGCCCCATCGCGGTGAGCGTCGCCGCTCCGTTCAACGACAAGCCGAACGATGAGACAGAGGTTTTCCAGTTCTCATTTGGCGTGCCGCTTAACTGATGCGGGATAGAGGGCTGGTTTTTAACTTGCTGATGTGTATTGATATTTTTTGATGGAGGTTATCGAGTGAAGCTCATGCATAAGTTGTTGGCCGCGACCGCTCTGGCGCTGCCCCTTTCCTTGGTCCAGGCAGCCGATTTGAAAATCGGTTTTGTCAGCATCGCCAAGATTCTGAGTAGTGCGCCGCAAGCCGAATCGGCCAGCAAGCGGCTGGAACAGGAATTCGCGCCGCGTCAAAAAGGCTTGGTCGAGGCGCAGAAGTCGCTGCGTCGCCTGGAGGAGCAGCTGGCCAAGGATGGGGCGGTGATGAGCGATAGCAAGCGCCGCAATCTGGAGGGCGACATCCGCAATCAGGCCCGGGAGTTAAAGCGGACCAGCGATGAGTTCCGTGAAGACTTCAACCTGCGCCGCAACGAGGAGCTGGGCAAGTTTCAAAAGCAAGTGCTGGATGTGATCAATAGTGTCGCCAAGGAAGACGGTTTCGACTTGGTCATTAACGATAGCGCGACGCTGTATGCCAGCCCACAAGTGGATGCCACTGATAAAGTCCTGAAGCGTCTCACCACGTCCCGATAATCCCGATGACCACGCTGGGCGAGGTGGCTGTGGCGGCGAACGCCCACTTGCAAGGGTGCGATGCCGCGACGGTCATCACCGGCGTGGCGCCCCTGAGTGGCGCGGAACCCAGCCAGATCAGCTTTTTGACCCACCCACGCTATCGCCCGTTTCTGACGCGCACCCGGGCGGCGGCCGTGATTCTGTCGCCCGAGGACGCCGCAGACTGCCCAGTGCCGGCTCTGGTGGCCGCCAACCCACATATTGCCTACGCCCGGGCGGCGGCATTGTTCGCGCCAGCCGCTGGGCCGCGTGGTGGGATTCATCCCACGGCTTGGGTTGATCCCACTGCCCAGGTCGTGGCCAGTGCCTGGATCGGCCCGCAGTGCACGGTGGAAGCTGGTGCGGTCCTGGGTGACGGTGTGCGCGTCGGTCCCAACTGCGTGATCGGCGAGCAGACCGTGGTGGGCGCCGAAACGCAGTTGGTGGCGCAGGTTACCCTTTGCCACCGTGTTCAAATCGGTTGTCGGGTGCTGGTGCATCCCGGCGCGGTGATCGGCAGCGACGGCTTTGGTTTGGCGCTCGGGTCCGATGGGCGTTGGGTTAAGGTGCCACAACTCGGCGGCGTCCGGATCGGCGACGATGTCGAGATCGGCGCCAACACCACGATTGATCGTGGCGCCCTGGAAGATACCGTGATCGAGGAAGGGGTCAAACTGGACAACCAGATTCAGATTGCCCACAACGTGCGGGTTGGCGCTCACAGCGCACTGGCTGGCTGCGTCGGCATCGCGGGCAGCGCCCGCATTGGGCGCCATTGCATGTTGGGTGGCGGAGTGGGTGTCGCCGGCCATCTGGAAATCGCCGATCGCGTGCAGGTGACCGGCATGTCGCTGGTGGCCCGATCCATCGCCAAGCCGGGTGCCTACTCTTCAGGTTTGGCGGTGGAGCCGAACCGACTTTGGAACAAGATCAGCGCTCGCCTGCGCTGCTTGGACGAGCTGTTCCGGCGGGTGGCGGCACTGGAAAAAAAAATTAGTCGAAACGGCTCCATTTGAGAGGATAAGGTTTTGGAACCGATGGATATTCAGGAAATTCTGGAATACCTGCCGCACCGGTATCCCTTTTTGCTGGTCGACCGGGTTCTGGCCATCGAGCCGGGGCAGTCGCTGACCGGTCTTAAGAATGTCAGCTTCAACGAGCCGTTTTTCCTCGGCCATTTCCCACAACGGCCGATCATGCCCGGCGTACTAATCCTGGAAGCGCTGGCGCAGGCGACCGGGATTCTGGCGTTCAAGAGCGATGGCGTGCGGCCGGATCACCGGTCGATGTATTACCTGGTCGGGGTGGATAACGCCCGCTTCAAGCGGCCGGTTGGGCCGGGTGACCAATTAATCCTGGAAGTTCGGCTGGAACGTATCAAGCGCGGTATCGGCAAGTTTATCTGCGAAGCGAAGGTGGATGGCCAACTGGCGGCGAGCGCCGATTTAATGTGCGCCAAGCGGGATGTCGACCTGTGATCGATGCGCGCGCCGTGGTGGACCCCGCGGCCCGGTTGGCGGCGGATGTGACGGTCGGCCCCTTTTCCATCATCGGTCCGGACGTGGAAATTGATGCCGGTACCTGGATCGGTCCGCATGTCGTGATTCAGGGGCCGACGCGGATCGGCCGCGACAACCGGATTTACCAGTTCAGCTCACTGGGCGAAATCCCGCAGGACAAGAAATACGGTGGTGAGCCGACCCGCTTGGAGATCGGCGACCGCAACACCATCCGCGAGTTCGTGACGATCAACCGCGGCACGGCGCAGGACGCCGGCCTGACCCGGCTGGGCGACGATAACTGGATCATGGCCTATGTCCACATCGCCCACGATTGCGTGGTCGGCGACCGGACCATTTTCGCCAACGGCGCATCGTTGGCGGGCCATGTCCATATCGACGACGATGTGGTGCTGGGTGGATTCGCGCTGGTGTACCAGTTCACTCGGCTGGGGATCCATAGTTTTTGCGGGTTCGCCTGCGGAGTTCATCGAGATGTGCCGCCTTACGTCACCGTGGCCGGCTATCGCGCCGAGCCCTACGGCATCAACGCCGAGGGGTTGCGCCGCCGTGGTTTTCCCGATGAAGAGATCCAGGCAATTCGTCGCGCCTACAAGGTGATCTACCGTTCCAACATACGACTGGATGAGGCGATTGAAAAGGTTCGGGAGATGGCGGCGGAATGGCCACGGCTGGGAATTCTGGCCGATTTTCTGACGGCGCCTTCGCGCAGCGGCATCGTTCGCTAGGATCGCGTCGCTCATGCACATCGCCCTGGTGGCCGGCGAGCTTTCGGGCGATTTGCTGGGCGCCGGCCTCATTGCCGCCTTGAAGGCGCGTTACCCGCACGCGCGCTTCAGCGGCATCGGCGGCCCCGGCATGATCGAGCAGGGATTGCGCAGCCTGGCGCCGCTGGAGCGGCTGGCGGTGATGGGGCTGGTGGAGGTTTTGCGCCATCTACCGGAGCTGCTGCGCATCCGACGGCGGCTGTATCAGGCATGGTTGGCCGATCCGCCGGCGGTGTTCATCGGGATCGACGCGCCCGACTTCAACCTGGGTCTGGAGCGTCGGTTGCGGGTTCGCGGTATTCCGACCGTGCATTACGTCAGCCCCTCGGTGTGGGCGTGGCGGCCTTGGCGGGTGCGCAAGATCGCCCGGTCGGTCAATCTAATGTTGACCTTGCTGCCGTTCGAGGCCGCGTTCTACCAGCGGCATGGCGTGCCGGTGCGTTTTGTTGGCCATCCGCTCGCCGATAGTATTTCCCCACATAACGATCCTTTGCTGGCTCGGCAATTGTTGCATTTGGAGGTCCCGGCCGAGGCGCGCATCGTTGCCTTGTTGCCCGGCAGTCGCGAGGGCGAAGTCGGCCGACTGGGGCCGCTGTTGCTGGATACCGCAGCCTGGTTGTGGGCGCGGCGACCCGAGTTGTGTTTCCTGCTGCCGGCGGCGACGCCCAAATTGTTCGAAGTGTTGGCGGCGATGTGGGCCGAACGCGCTCCGGCATTACCGCTGACGATGGTGCAGGGGCGGTCCCGCGAGGCGATGGCGGCTGCCGATGTGGTGTTGCTGGCGTCGGGGACCGCGACGCTGGAGGCGATGTTGCTCAAGCGGCCGATGGTGGTCGCTTACCGGGTGGCGCCAGTGACGGCCTGGATCGCCCGGTGGCTGCTGACGATCTCGCATTTTGCCTTGCCCAATCTGTTGGCCGGACGCGAGTTAGTGCCGGAGTTCGTGCAGGATGCGGCGACGGTGGAAAATCTGGGTCCGGCAGCGCTGCGCTGGCTGGATGATGTAACCGCCCGCACGAGGTTGGTGGCGGAGTTTGATGCGCTGCACGGTCGACTGCGTTGCGATGCCAGCCGGCAGGCGGCGGCGGCGGTTGCGGAATTGTTGGGGCAGGAGTGAAGCGTCGAATGGCCGGCTTGTCAGTGGGGCCAGTGGCGGTGGTAGCAGCAGTAAACCAGCGCTGAGCATCACCGCCGCTATGTCTCAATCCGCCAATAGCCAGTCGTGCACCACCGCGATCTGGTCGTCGGCCATCAGCGCCGGAGCGTGGCCCATGCCGGGAAATTCGATCAGTTTCGCCTTGGGGCCGCGCTCGGTCATGGTGACGGCGTCCGAGTGATCCAGCACATCGGAGTGTTCGCCGCGCAAGACCAGGGTCGGACAACGGATGGTGTCCCACACCGACCACAGGTCGATATCCTTCAAATCCAGCTTCTTAAAGTTCTCAGCGATGCCGGGATCGTAGGCGAACGTGTAGCGGCCGTCTTCCAGTTGCCGGGCGCTATGGATCGTCATGTGCCGCCATTGTTCGTCGCTCAGGTTGCCGAAGGTGGCGGCGATGGTGCGCAGGAATTTTTCCATCTTCTCGATGCTGTCGAAGGCCACCACTTGGCCGACATAGGCAGCGACCCGCTGCAAGCCGGCGGCGGGGATGCGCGGGCCGATGTCATTGATTACCAGCTTGTGGATCGGCGAACCGGGATAGCTGGCCAGGAAGAGGCCGATCAGCCCGCCCATCGAGGTGCCGATCCAGTCGATTCGGTCGGCGTCGATTCGCGCCAGCAGCATAGCCATGTCGTTGACATAGAGCGGATAGGTGTAATCGCTTTTGTCGCTCAGCCAGTCGCTCTGGCCACGCCCGACCACATCCGGGCAGATCACCCGATACTCGTATTGCAGCGCGGTGGCCAGAAAGTCGAAATCGCGGCCGGTGCGGGTCAGGCCGTGAACGCAGATCAAGACCTTGGGATTGTCGGGGTCGCCCCATTCGGTATAGTGAACCCGATGGAAGCCGTGGGGGCCGAGCGCGCGGTAGTTGCGGGATTGCATCGCCATGGATTGTTCTCCTGATTAGGACCGGGCCATTATCCGGCAAGCGGCCAAGGGTGGCTATAATCGCCGTGTTGACCACCGAATGGAGGATGCCGGCATGGCCACTCTGCACTACACCGAAGGCGGCCAAGGCGAGCCGCTGATTCTGTTGCACAGCGGCGGGATGAGCGGAGCGGAGTGGATGCCGCAAATCCCGCTGTTCGCCCGCCATTTCCGGGTTATCGTGCCCGATCATCTCGGTCACGGCCGCAGTCCGATGGTCGCCGAGAAACTGATCGTCGGCGACATGGGCCGGGCAGTGCTGGAGCTGATGGACGAACTGGCATTGCTGCGGGTGCCTCTGGTTGGATCTTCGCTGGGTGGGGCGGTGGCGCTGTGGCTTGCCATCCACTATCCCGAACGGGTGAGCAAGCTAGTGCTGTACCGGGTGGGCTACCGCAAGGACGAGGACACCCATGCCGGCACCCGTAACATGGCCGATCCGGCCTACTGGCGTGGGGTCGGTATGCAAAAATGGCTCAGCGACATCCACCAGCCGCAGGGTGGACCGGATGC
>JBATDL010000355.1:0-21211 GCA_049663445.1 Candidatus Competibacter sp. | reverse complement strand
GCTACCTGCGGCGCGCAGTCGCCGAACAGAGCAGCGGCCTGCTCCGGGCGCAAACGGCCGCAGCGCGGTTTACCGACCTGCAACAAGCCTTCGAACAGGGCGAGCGCATCCGGGCGCAGGAATTCCGCCGCCCCCGAGCCGGTGGTGAGCGCGGCTTCCAGACACAGAGCAGCGCAATCGGCGTTGAACTCGTCCCGTAGCACCGCTTTTATGCGATGCAGCAGCCCGTCCAGTTCGTCCGGCGCGTCTAGCAGATCCAACGCCAGTCGTTGGACCCGCCCCGCCAGTCGGTCGTTGTCGCGGGCGATGGCAACCAGCTCCAGTAGCTTATCGTGCAGACGCTGGCCGCGCTCCCGTAACAAACGGTTCTGGTACTCCAGCAGCGACACCGCTGGCTCGCAGGGATGCGGCACTCGCAGGCTTTCCACCAAATCGGGGTGGCGAATGAAAAATTCGGGATGTTCGCGCAGCCAGTTGACCACAATGCGCTCAATCTCCGTCGGACCCGGCGCCGCGTGTTCTTCACTCATGATTTGATCCCCCTTGCGGCCGGCCACTCCTCATTCATGGCTCGATCCAGCCTTCGAACACCGTTACCGCCGGCCCGGTCATGGTCACCGATTCACCCTCGCCCGCCCAGTGGATATCCAGCGCACCGCCGGGCAGTTCAACCCGCACGTTCGGCCACAACAAGCCCCACCGCCGACCCACGACCACCGCCGCACAGGCGCCGCTGCCGCAGGCCAGTGTCTCGCCGACACCACGTTCGTAGACTCGTAGTCGGACATGGTCGGGCGCGACCACCTGCATGAAGCCGACGTTGGCGCGCTGGGGAAAGCGGCCATGCCGCTCCAGCAAAGGCCCCAGATGCGCCACCGGAGCGTGCTCCACATCGTCCACCCGCAGTACCGCATGCGGGTTGCCCATGGACACCACACCGATTTCCAGTTCGATCCCATCGGCGGCGATCGGGTAGAGCGGCGCGCGCGCGGTGGCGAAGAAGGGCACATCGGCTGGCGTCAGCCGTGGCTGGCCCATGTCCACCATCACCCGACCGTCCGCTTGGATCTCCAGGCGCAGCAGGCCGGCGGCGGTCGTCACGCACAGACTATCCTTGTCGCTCAACCCCCGGTCGCGCACGAAACGGGCGAAGCAACGGGCGCCGTTGCCGCACTGCTCCACCTCGCCGCCGTCGGCGTTGAAGATCCGGTAGCGAAAATCGGCATCCTCCCGGTCGGAGGGTTCAACCACCAGCACCTGATCGCAACCGATGCCAAAATGACGATTCGCGAGCCTGCGGATGCACTCCGGCTCCAGTGCCACCGGCTGGCTGACGCCGTCAATCACCACGAAATCGTTGCCGAGCCCGTGCATCTTGGTGAAATGAAGTTTCATCGCCTCGACTCCAGCCGGTTCAAGCGAATTTCTTCGCTAAAATTTAAAGCCCTAACTCCTCCCCGTCCACGCGATCTTGTATAAGTCCATCCGCCGGTCGCGGAAGTTGCGCACGCTGCCGTGCATGCGCATTTCCTTGAGGTTGTCCAGATCCAGATCGACAATCAGTGTCATTTCGGTGTTCGGCGTAGCCTCGGCGGCGATGGCATCGTGCGGGAAGGCGAAGTCGGACGGGGTGAACACCGCCGCCTGAGAGTACTGCATATCCATGTTTTCCACTCGCGGCAGGTTGCCGACACTGCCGGAAATCACCACATAGCATTCATTCTCGATGGCCCGCGCCTGCGCGCAGCGCCGCACTCGCAAGTAGGCGTTCTTGGTGTCGGTCCAGAACGGCACGAACAGAATCTGCATGCCCTGGTCGGCCAGCAAACGCGGTAGTTCCGGAAATTCCACGTCGTAGCAGATCAGAATGCCGATTTTTCCGACATCCAGTTCGAACACCTTCAGTGAGTCGCCGCCCTGCAAACCCCAGTACGACCGCTCGTCCGGGGTAATGTGCAGCTTGGATTGCTTGTCCCAGGTACCGTCGCGCCGACACAAATAAGTGGCATTGTATAACGCGCCACTACCATATTCCGGCATGCTGCCAGCGATAATGTTGACATTATAGGCTACGGCCAACTGCACGATGGCCTCGCGCAACGGCTCGGTGTACTCGGCTAGTTGCCGCACGGCCTCGGCGGCGTTGCGCTGGTTGAACTGAGCCATCAGCGGGCCATTGAAGAATTCCGGGAACAACACGATATCGGTCTTGTAGCCCGCCACCGCATCCACAAAATATTCGACCTGTTGCAACATATCGTCCAGCGAGACGGTCTGCCGCATCTGCCACTGCACCGCGCCAATCCGCACCACCGATTTGCGGCCACCGATCAGGACTTCCTTTTCTTCGTAGTAAATGTTCAGCCATTCCAGCAGCACGGCGTAAGCCTGGGACTCGGTATCGTCGGGCAGATAGCCGGTCACGATCTTGCGCACATGAAAGTCATTGGCCAACTGGAAGGTCAGGATGGGGTCCACCAACTCCTTGGCCCGTACCTGTTCCACATACTGCTGGGGGGTCATGTCGTGGGCGTACTTACCGTAACCGGGGATCCGTCCACCGACGATGATGGCGCGCAGGTTAAGCTTTTCGCACAGTTCCTTACGGGCGTCGTACAACCGCCGGCCGAGCCGCATATCGCGGTAGTCGGGATGGACAAAGACATCCACGCCGTACAGGGTGTCCCCGTTGGGATCATGAGTGGTGAGGTAGCCGTCGCCGATAATCTGATTGTAGGTGTGGCGGTCGCCATGGCGACCGTAGTCCACAATTAGGCTAATGGTGGCCGCCACTACCTTACCGTTGTCCTCAATGCAGATTTGCCCCTCCGGAAAGCGGGCGATCTGCGAGGCGAACTGCTCGCGACTCCAAGCGCCGTCCATGCTGGGATAGACCGCTTCCATGATCTCCTCGACATCACCATAGTCGGACAGGCGCAGGTTGCGTAGTTTCAGCCGGTGCTGGACCGGGTGTTCGAGGGTTCGGTGCTGGACCGGGTGTTCGGAGGTTCTATCGGACATTGGACAATCAGGGTCGCAAGGTTAGAGGTTAAATAGCGGACACGATCACGGCATCAACCGCATATAGTCGCGGTAGATACAGCGGTCCATCACCACGGTCAGGCCAGCCGCCCGTGCCCGCAGTGCCGCCGCCGGGTCAATCACCCCGTCTTGCAGCCAGAGGGCGGACAGCTTTAGGGCGATACAGTCGTCGGCGATGGCGGCGACATGGCGGCGCTCGCGAAACACGTCCACCAAGTCCACCGGCTCGGGCAGATCGTGCAGGCTGGGATACACCCGCTCGCCCAGCACCTCCGTCACCGCCGGATTGACCGGGATGATGCGGTAGCCGAACCCTTGTAGCGCTTGGGCGACTCCGTGGCTGGGTCGCCCCGGCGAGGCGGACAGCCCAACCACGGCGATGGTCTTGATCCGTCCCAAGAGGGCACGGATTTCATCCACGGAGGGATTGATGAAACGGGTGTTCATGAAACTGGCTCTTTACGTGATTTCCACGAAACTATCGCAGGGCTTCAAAAACTCGAGTTCACGGCAACAACGATTCACCGGCATACAGTTCCGCCACCGTCTCCCGCCGTCGCACCACATGGAACCGGTCGCCGTCCACCATCACTTCAGCAGCGCGCGGCCGGGAATTGTAGTTGGAACTCATGGCGAAGCCATAAGCGCCTGCGGAGCGCACTGCCAACAAGTCGCCCGACTCGATGTTCAAGTCCCGGTCCTTGCCGAGAAAATCGCCGGTCTCGCAGATCGGACCCACCACGTCGTAGCGACGCGGCTCGCCCATCGCGCGCGGCTCGACCGGGATAATCGCCTGCCAAGCCGAGTACAGCGCCGGCCGCAATAGATCGTTCATCGCCGCATCCACCACCGCGAAGCTCTTGTCCTCACTCTGCTTGAGCAACTCCACCCGGGTCGCCAAAATGCCGGCATTTCCCACAATCGCCCGACCCGGCTCGATCAGGATTTCATAGGACCGGCCGCGCAGGTGTTCCAGCAGGGCAGCGGCGTGCTCGGCTGGCAGCGGCGGATCTTCGTCGCGGTAGCGGATGCCCAACCCGCCGCCCAAGTCGAGATGACGGATCGCAATCCCCTGCTCTTCCAGCCGCCCTACCAGCGCCAGCACCCGCTCTAGCGCGTCCACGAACGGCGTCACCTGAGTCAACTGCGAGCCAATATGGCAGTCCACCCCGACGATTTCGAGATGGGGCGAAGCAGCGGCTTGACTGTAAAGCGTTAACGCCCGTTCCGGGTCGATACCAAACTTGTTCTGCTTAAGACCAGTGGAGATATAAGGGTGGGTGTTGGCGTCCACATCGGGGTTGATGCGCAGCGACACCCGCGCCCGCTGGCCTTGTTCCGCCGCCACGCGCGCCAGCAGCGCCAGCTCCGCCTCGGATTCGACGTTGAAGCAGTGGATGCCCGCTTCGAGGGCGCGTTCCAATTCCTCACAGCGCTTGCCGACTCCCGAAAATACGACTTTCCCAGGATCGCCGCCGGCCGCCAGCACTCGTTCCAGTTCGCCGCCGGATACGATATCGAAACCGGACCCCAGCTGAGCGAGCACGTTCAACACCGCCAGATTGCTGTTGGCCTTAACCGCATAGCAGACCAGGTGCGGATGCTCGCCAAAGGCGTGATCGAAGGCCCGCCAATGCCGCTCGATGGTGGCGCGGGAGTAAACGTAGCAAGGGGTGCCTACCGCCGCTGCGATGTCGGCCACCGGCACTTCTTCGGCGTACAAGCGGCCGTCGCGGTATTCGAAATGATCCATGATTCAAGGCTTCGCGGTGGGGGGCTGTTCGGGTGATGGCGGCAACGACTGGGGTTTGGGTAGATACAGCGGACCCTTCTGACCGCAGCCAGCCAGCAGTGCCGCCAACAGCAGCCCCGTCAGCACCCGTCCGGGGCGAAATCTAGGCATCGAGGCAATCCTAAAGGTCAGGCATTAAAAACGCCGCCAGTATAACGCGCAATTGGCCGAACGGCGTGGCTTGACAAGCCGGGCCGCTTTCCCCGGTAATGCCGCCTGACCGCCAATCCACGGGAATTGTTCATGACCGATATGCCGCTGACCACCGTTGAAATCGAACCCGCCGGCGCCGCCCGCTCCAGCGTGATCTGGATGCACGGGCTGGGCGCCGATGCCCACGACTTCGAACCCATCGTGCCGGAACTGCGCCTGCCGCCGGAACTGGGCATCCGCTTCGTCTTCCCCAACGCGCCGATTCGCCCCGTCACGGTCAACGGGGGGATGCAGATGCGGGCCTGGTACGATGTGCTGAGCATGGACCTGCCTCGTCAGGAAGACCCCGATGGCGTGTACGCCTCCGAGCGGGCGATTGACGAGGTGATCGAACGTGAAAAGAAACGTGGAGTCCCCGCCGAGCGCATCGTACTGGCCGGCTTTTCCCAGGGCGGCGCCATGGCCTTGCATACCGCGCTGCGTTACCCCGACCGACTGGCCGGCATTCTGGCCTTATCCTGCTACCTTCCCCTGGCCAGCAAGCTAAATGGTGAACGGTGGCCCGCCAATCAGCAGACGCCGATCTTTATGGCCCACGGCGATTACGACGCGGTCATTCCCATGCGCTACGGCCAGCAAAGCGCCGAGGCGCTGAAAACTCTGGGTTATCAAGTGGAATGGCAGGATTACGGCATGGGCCACGAGGTATGCTGGCAGGAAATCCAGGATGTCGCCGGCTGGCTAGGAGGAGTGCTGGCCGTTTCCAGCGCTTGAACGATCCGGCCAACTGGCTAGCGCTTTGGAATTCGACCCGCTGGCATAAAACCCACCGGCTTGGCCCCGATCCATGCTGCAAAGCGGCGGATCGTCGGATGCGCCAGTAACGCTTCCCGGCTGTGGTAGCCCGCTTCCATTTCCTTCTCGCTGAGCACCTTATGAATATGATTGTGACAAGGCTGGCAGATCCACAGAATGCGGGTGCGCACTTCCTCACGCTCGAACAACCGCTGGGTGCGCTTCTTGCGATGGCGGGTACGGGGAATCAAGTGATGGCGGGTCAGCGCGGACATGAATCGGCCGCACAACTCGCAATCGGGTGGTTTTGGCGGAATGTGGTGGGACCCGGTCATGCGTGCTTCAGGGCTCCGGCCGGTTTTCAGTGATTTAAAAACAAAAAGGGCCGGACAAGAACGTCCGGCCAAAAACCACCAAAGGAGGATGTGTAGCAGACTGAGGAGAAGCAAAGATGCCTGCTACACGGCCGCCATTCTAGCAAAAAATTTAGAGCAAACACACTGTTTTTCGTTGTTTTTTGCCAAAAAACAACTCTTTGATTGAAAAAACAACAAGTTAGACTCAATTTTTTGTTGCGCCACTGAAATATTTACTCAAATTTAAGGCAACTCCGGCAGCGACGAGTCATCGGATAATGCCAGGATTGCATCGATGAGCCGGTCTGGCTCGCGGATCCCCCCGTGAACCATCAACATCCGTGCCTTGGCGATCAATTCGACCGGCGTCAGCGGCGATTCAGGATCGCCCTTGGCATGGGTTCGCCCGACCGTGATCCGCTCACCCTCGCGCAGCACCACTGTTACAGCGCTCCCCCAAGCTGTGGGATAAGCCGTCGCATAGGGCTCGGCTACCCGCAGGGTCACCCGCCCGCGCAACTCCGCCAGTTCGACCTGTGCCGGCTCGGCGAACGCGGCGAAATCCACGGTGTCCCGCGCCAGCGCCGCCGCCACGCAATGTTGCAGCGAGAATTTGGCCTCGTAATCACTCTGCGGCAGCGGCCGGTCGCAAACCTCCAGCGCCGCCGGATAGGTCTCCACGTCCACTTGTTCGATGGCGCCGACCGGGCAGCGGTGCCGTAATTCACGGGCCGCGTCGATGGCCGGATGAGTGTGCCGGCAGGACGGCCAAGGTTTGGTCGAAGTGAGCAGCAATTGCCAGGGGCCGTTCGGGTCGCGTGTCACGGCGGCGGGGTCGGCGTCGGGACAGGTGGCGGCGAACCAACCCTTGGGTCCCTCTAAAATGGCCGGTGGACCGGTAAAACCGAACCGCGCCAGGTCCGCCGCCAGCACCCCCGCCTCCGCCGCCCGTCCGGCATGCAGGTGCTTGGTCATCGTCCCGGTCTCCAAAAACTGCCACAGTCCGGAAGATTGCGCGCCGGCGTTGCCCAGCGCATGGACCGTGGCTGGCGTATCCAGCCGCAGCAGCGCTGCCGTCGCCATGGCCGAACCGTAGGGACCGCAGGTGGCGGTGTTGTGCCAAAGCCGATAATGGGCCGGGCCGACCGCCATCCCCACCCGGGTCGCTGCCTCGAACCCCCACAACACTGCCCTGAGCACGGCATGGCCGCGAATACCTTCCCGCACCGCCACCGCCCAGGCTGCCGGCACGACTACGCAGCCCGGATGCACTACCGAAGCCCGGTGCAGATCGTCGGTTTCCAGAATGTGGGTCAGCGATCCCAACAGGAAGGCGCGACGCGCGGCGTCGGCGATCGCGGTTTCGTCGGCCCAGCGCAGCAGGATCGCACCCGGCTCGGTCGTCCGCGCTCCCAGCGCATTGGCCATCGCATCCAGCGTCAGCAGCGCCGCATGTTCCAAATCGGTGGCCACGACCGGTTTGCTGGTAATCAATTCGGTCAACTGTTGGGTTAAGGTCGGTTCGGACATGGTTGTTCTCCCGTAAAGAACGAATGGGCCGCTGGATATCGCGCCGGCGGCCAGCCACGTTCATGCGTTGCCTATAAATGGCTGCTCAATCCTTCCAGGGTCGCTCGCACTCCACGAAACGCCGCCAGGACTCGGCGAACTGGTCTTCGTGGACATCCAACCGGCAACCGTACCAACCGTCGATCACCTGCCGGGCGGCGGACACCGTCGTCAGACGCGCCTCGTCCAGCAACCGCCGCGTGACCGCGATGTCGTTCATGACTCCCAAATCATCTTGCAGCTTGGCCAAGGCACCCAGATAGGGTTTGACTGGCGCCACCGGGTAGAGACTGGCGAAGAAATCCAATGCGTAGCGTAGTTCCTTGATGCGAATCCGTAGCGCGTGCCGCTCCTCAGCGGTCAACCGGGCGAAATCCTCGCCTCGCTTCAATACTCGCCGGTAATCGTCTTCCAAAAGCGGGGTGGCAAACTTCAGCACCGGTTCTTCCAACCGCTTGCGCTGCGAATCAGTCAGATTATCCCGCCAGGCACAGCGATCCAACCAACCGGCAAACTGCCGCAACAGCAGGGGATAACGGGGTTCTTCCAGCGCCGCGTGTAAGCTTCGATGGTGGCTTCGACGCAGGATCTCGGCCCTGGCCCGAAACAGGTGCAGACTGCGCTTGCGGGGAAAGCGCGCGAACACCGGTAACATGCCTTCTTCCAGAAATACATCCCAGTCGCGGGCCGGCCCCAGAAAACCGTTCAGCCAGCGGATGCCCGCTACCAGTTCGGCGCTGGCCTCGCACGGGATCAGCGGCCGAAAGATCTTGAGGCCGGAGCGCAGCCGGCGAAACGCCACCCGCATCTGATGGACGCCCTCGACCTGCTCGTCCAGCACCGCCGGCCGGTTGGCCTCGGCGTGTGCCAGACAGGCGCCGACGATGGCGATGAAGGCCTCTTCGCTGGTGGTGTCGACCGTCAGGGAGAGCGGTCTGGCCTTGACGTGGGTGACGGCTTGCACGCTCACGGGCCGCAACCGCTGGTCAGCGTTCAAAGATCGGCCGACGGGCGATGCCCTTGGGTTTGCGCTTCTTCAAGCGCCGAGCCTCCTTTTGCCGACGCTCGGCCAGCTCGATCAGTATCAGTTGGGAACCGCGCGGGTCCTCGCCCTCGCCAGGCGTGCGCTGAATGTAGGTGCCGTCGGACTGCATGTCCCAGGCGTCACGCCGGTCGTTGAGCTGAACATCCAGAATTTGCCGCAATTCCCGCTGCAACTCCGGGAGATCCACCGGCGCCACCACCTCGACTCGACTCTCCAGATTGCGCTTCATGCAGTCGGCCGAACCGATGAAATATTCTTCGGCCCCCCCATTCAGGAAATGGTAAATCCGAGTGTGCTCCAGAAACCGACCGACGATGCTCACCACCCGCACCTGCTCCGACAACCCCGGAATACCGGGCCGCAACCGGCAGGTATCGCGAATGATCAAATCCACCGGGACGCCGGCCTGCGACGCCCGATACAGTGCCGCCGCGACATCCCTGTCCTCCAGCGCGTTCATCTTGAACTGAATCCGCGCCGGCCGACCAGCCCCGGCGTGTTCGATCTCCCGCTCGATCTTGGCCAGCAGCGCCGGCTTGAGTACCTTGGGCGCCGGCAGCAGCTTGCGATACACGCGCTTGGGCACGTAGCCGGTGGTCAGGTAGTTGAACAGCTCGGTCAGATCCTCGCCGATGGCCGGGTCGCAGGTCAGCAGGCCCAGATCGCTGTACAGCCGGGCGGTGCCAGCGTGATAGTTACCGGTGCCGATATGGGCGTAGCGGCGCAGGCCGTTGTAGTCACGCCGCACCACCAGGATGACCTTGCTGTGTGTCTTTAGCCCCAGCACTCCGTAGGTCACATGGATACCGGCTTCTTCCATCCGGTTGGCCCAGCGGATGTTGGCCGCTTCGTCGAAACGCGCCTTCAACTCCACCACTACCGTCACCTGCTTGCCGTTCTGCGCGGCATCGACCAGGTATTCGATAATCTTGGAATCTTCCGAGGTGCGGTACAGGGTCATCTTGATTGCCAGCACCTTCGGGTCGAAGCTAGCTTCCAGCAAGAACCGCTCCACCGAGGTCGCAAACGATTCATAGGGATGCTGCAGCAGAATCGGCCCGGTCTCGCGGATAATGTGGAAAATATTGCGCTTGTCGCTCAGCTTGGGATGATCGAGCGGATGGTGCGAGGGTTCGTGCAACTCGGGCCGGTTGACGCCGACGATCTGGAACAGATCGCGCAGTGCCATCATACCGTCGACTTCGAACACCTCGCTGGCCTCATCCAGACCCAGTTCGGCGGCCAGCATGCCCCGGTGCACGGGGTCCATGTCCTTTTGCACTTCCAGCCGGACGATGGGGGCAAATTTACGCTCGCGCAATTCGGTTTCGATCATCACCAGTAAATCGTCGGCCAGGTCCTCGTCGCGCTCAGTGATGGCGTTGCGGGTGACGCGAAACAGTTCGCAGGCTTCGATCACCATGCCGGGAAACAGCAGGTCGAGATTGTTGGCAACCACATCCTCCAGCGGTACGTACAATTCCTCGTCGCCGACCTTGAGAAAGCGCGGAATGCCGGAACCGACCGGCACCTTGATCCGCGCCAGCCCGCTGGCATCGTCGTTGGGATAGCGCACAGTCACCAGCAGATTGAGCGACAGGTTGGAAATAAACGGGAATGGGTGCGCCGGATCCATGGTCTGCGGCGTGACCAGCGGAAAAATGTTTTGCAGATAGTACTCGCGCATCTGCTTGCGCTGGTCCTCGGTCAGCCGCTGGTAGCTGCGAAAAATGATGCCCTGCTCCTTCAGTAGGCGATGCAGCTTGGACGCCAACAGCCGCTGCTGCTCCACGATGTCGCGCACCACCACCAGGCACTCGCTCAACTGCTGCTCGGGACTGCGCCCATCCACCGTCAGTTCTCGCACCCGTGCGCCGATCTGCTGCTTGAGGCCACCGATGCGCTTCATGAAAAATTCGTTCAGATTGGAACCGACGATGGCCAGGAACTTGACTCGTTCCAGCAGGGGATTGCGCTCGTCCTGGGCTTCGTGCAACACCCGCTGGTTGAAGGCCAGCCAGGTCAGCTCGCGGTTTAAATACCATTCGGGGGCGTTGGGATCGATCACCGGCAGTGGCGGCTCGGCCGCCTCGACCACGGCTTGCTCGTCGCGCTTTTCGCGGCGCCCCGCGCGCGGCTTGCTTTCTACGGTTTCGACGTCATGAACGACGGATTCGGTGGATTCGGTCATGGCAAACATCCCTTCAAGGTTTTTATTTCGGTGGTTTCGGTTGATCGGCGAGCGCCGTCTCCAAGCGCTCGCAAAGCGTGCGCAGCACTTCGACGCGTGCATAGCGCTTATCGTTCGCTTCGATCAGCGACCACGGTGCCTGACGGGTGCTAGTCCGCTCCACCAAGTCGTTAACCGCCAGATCGTAATCAGCCCAGTGCTCGCGATTGCGCCAATCCTCATCGGTCAGTTTCCAGGCCTTGTAGGCGATTTGTTCGCGTTCCTTGAACCGCTGCAACTGTTCGTCCGGGGTAATGTGCAACCAGAACTTCACCAGCACGATGCCGCTTTCCACCAACTGCGCCTCGAAGTCGTTGATCTCGGCGTAGGCGCGCTGCCATTCGCGGGTGCCGGCAAATCCCTCGATCCGCTCCACCAGCACCCGCCCGTACCAACTGCGGTCGAAAATGGTGACTCGACCGGCGCGCGGCAGGTGCCGCCAGAATCTCCACAGGTAATTGTGTGCGGCTTCTTCGTCGGTGGGCGCGGCGATCTGGATCACCTGATAGTCGCGGGCGTCGAGCGCGGTGGTGATGCGGCGGATGCTGCCTCCCTTGCCGGCGGCATCCCAACCTTCGAAGACCAAAATAGTCGAAATCCTGTGCTCCCGAGCCGTGCGCTGCAGTTGGTTCAGTTGACTCTGGTAGCGTTTCAAGTCGGCGGTGTAGTCTTCCTTGGACAGGCTCTTGTCCATGTTCAGCTGCGACAGGATGGTAACCGGCGGCAAGCCCGACTCCAACGGAAACGGCTCGGGCAGGTGAACGGCGGCACCGGCCACTTGCGTCTTGGCCTCTTCCAGCCGGAAGCGGATGGCATCGCGGATGGCGGTGGCCACCGAAATGCTCCGATAGCGAGCGTCGTAACCCTCAATGATCTTCCAGGGCGCCAAGCCGGTGCTGGTCTTCATGATCGTGCGCTCGGCAGCGGCGACGAATTGATCGTACAGCTCCCAGTGCCGCCAGTCGCGCTTGGAAATTTGCCAGTGTAGCAACGGATTTTTTTCCAGTTTGCGCAAGCGCTCCTTCTGCGCGTCCTTGGACAGATGCATCCAGAATTTCAGTATTAGCGCACCATCGTCGGCCAAGGTTTTCTCGAACGACTTGATCCGCGCCAGCCGCTCATCGAACTCGGCCAGGCCGACGCGGCCGTAAACATGGTCGAGAATCGGCACCGAATACCAGGAGCTGAGAAACAGCGCGATCCGCCCCTTCGGAGGCAGTTCCCGCCAGAACCGCCAGTATTCCGGCCGGTCGCGCTCCTCGTCGGAAAGTTCGCCGAAGGCGCGGGCAACCAGCCAGCGCGAATCCATCCACTCGTGCAACCTATTGACCGTCTCGCTTTTACCGGCGCCGTCCACTCCGGCGAACACTACGATTACCGGAAAATTGGCCTCCCGCAATTCCATCTGCATCATCAGCAGGTCCTGCCGCAACTGAGGGATTTGCTGATGAAAATCCTCTTTGGGCAGCTTGCGTTGCAGTTCGGCGGTTCTGAACATCGTAACCTCTCACAGGCGGGGGGCGAAACCCAATGGACGGGCCGGATTTACCAGGCAGCGTCCGCTAAAACACTTTCTTTTCTCTGACAATTCAGCGCATTGATTTCAGGAATGCCCACATCAGGCCCCGCACGGACCTGTGAAGCACGCCTGCAAGCGTGCGCTTTGTGCGGTTTATGTTAATCTTAGTTTTATTAATCGACAGACGCTCGACTCTCCCGCTTGAGTCAGACGGTCGCCCGGCCGTCACCTACAATGACTAAGCTTTTTGATAATAAAAGGAGAACTGAATGAAGCGGCTGCTATTGGCCGGTTTGGTTCCGGTAGCCTTGGCGCTGGCCGGACCCGCCCAGGCGGATATATACGCCTTTGTGGACAGCAACGGGGTACGGCATCTGAGCAACGTCCCCAACGACCCCCGCTACAAACTGGTGATGCGCACACCAGCCTACAGCAAGCAAGCCGCCCAGACCTCCAGCTTCGCCCCCAGCAATCTATACCGACCCGGCGGCAAGCTGATCACCCCGCGCAACTATACCCAGCGCGCCAGCCGCGCCAGGCTGTCCCGCACCGGCGAAAACAATCGCCAGCGCTTCACGCCCGACGTCAATCGCATCGCCGCGCAATACCGGCTCGACCCGGCGCTCATGCACGCCGTCATCAGTGCCGAATCCTCCTACAACCCCTGGGCGGTATCCCCCAAGGGCGCCATGGGACTGATGCAACTCATGCCGGGCACCGCCGAGCGCTTCGGGGTAAGCAACGCCTACGATCCGGTCGCCAACATGCACGGCGGCGCCCGCTACCTGCGCTGGCTGCTGGACCAGTTCAACGATACCCGGCTGGCGGTGGCTGCTTACAACGCCGGCGAAGGCGCGGTGCAAAAATACGGTAACCAGATCCCTCCCTACAAGGAAACCCAAACCTACGTCGACCGCGTCTTGAGTTTCTACCAGAAGTACCGGGCGGACAGTCCCTACTACACGGGCGCGAGCGGCGCTTCGCTGGCGTTGAACAACCCCGGCGGATACTACCCGGGCCGGACTGGCGGCGTGACCATCATCACCCCGCGCACTAACCGAACCGCGCGCACCCCGCAAACCACCTACTTGCGCCCCACCGGCCAGCAGGTGGTTGTCGGCAACAGCAGCACGCGCCGTCCCACGGTCACATCCAGCAATTCCCTGTTTGCCGGCAACGACCGATAAACCGTCCGCCATTCATTCTCGCAAAAGCGCCGTCGCCGCAGCCCGGCGGGTTTTTGCGAGATTATTTCTCAGCTACCCGGCAGGGCAGGCGCTTATCCCTTCCCGGCTTTGATAAACTGAATTCCATCCCGCCACAACGGCCCGCGTCAATCCTTCTCAATGAAAGTTTTCCGTCGCGGGACTCGTGAAATGTCCGAGGGAATCGAACTTGCGGGGGTGGCCGCGTCCAAAGCTTGAGTCCAGGGTTCCACGCTGCTACCCGCTTCGCGCCAAAATCATTCAAGTTGAAGAGCCGCCATGAAATTCACGTATCCAGGATTGACCGATCAGGAAGTCGAAGCCTCCCGCGCTCGGCACGGTTCCAACGCCGTGGCCAGCCAGGAGGTCGAAACCTTCTGGGATAAGCTGCTGGGCAATCTGAAAGACCCGATCATCATCATCCTGATCGTCGCCCTGCTGATCACGCTCGCGTTAACGATTTTCGACTATGCCAAATGGTACGAAAGCGTCGGCATCGCCTTTGCCGTAGTGATCGCCACCTTCGTCGCCACCTGGTCGGAACACAGCAATGAGCAGTCCTTCCAGAAACTGCTGGAAGAAGCCTCGCTGATTCTGGTCAAGGTGTTCCGCAACGGCCACCTAACCGAAATCTCGATCAACCATCTGGTGGTCGGCGACCATGTCCTGCTGCAACCGGGCGACACCGTCCCGATTGATGGCCTGCTGATCGCCGGACATGCCGAGGTTGATGAAGCCGCGTTGACCGGCGAATCAGAACCGGTCAAAAAGACCGCGCTGCCCGAAGACGCCGATCCGGCGACGAATGCGGAAGAACACCAGTTGTTCCGTGCCGGTCTGCTAGTCGATGGCGAATGCGTGATGCGGGCCAGCGCGGTCGGCGACCAGACGCGCTACGGTCAGACCATGAAGGAACTGCTGTCCGCCGAGGACCGGCTCTCGCCCCTGCAACACAAGCTAACCGTGCTGGGCGGCCATATCTCGACCTTTGGCTATATTGGCGCCACCTTGATTTTTCTGGCTTTCATGTTCAATAACATCTTCCTGCAGGCCGAGACTTTCGGTGCCTACTGGGCGCAAGACAGTGGATTGATTATCAAAGATTTCGTGACGGCGGCGATTTTGGCCATCATCGTGGTGGTGGTGGCGGTGCCGGAAGGTCTACCGATGATGATCGCCATGGTGCTGGCGATCAACATGAAGAAACTGCTCAGCGTCAAGGTGTTGGTGCGCAAGCTGTTGGGCATCGAAACCGCTGGCAGCCTGAACATCCTGTTTACAGACAAGACCGGCACCCTGACTCAGGGCCGCTTGTCGGTCAGCGCTTTCCTGACCGGCGCGGGTACGCGGCATGAAAAACTGGACGACATTCCCCAGACCCTGCGCGACACCGCCGGGTTCGCCTTGCGCAACAACACCAGTGCGGTGATCGACGCCAGCGACCCGAACGATCCGAACATGGTCGGCGCCGACCGCACCGAACAGGCGTTGCTGCGTTTCGTGACACCCTATCTGGCGCAGACCGGCAATGTCGACATCGTCGATCTCATTCCCTTCAATAGCACCCGCAAGTTTTCCGCCACCCAAGTCACCGGCGACCGGACGCTAACGCTGGTTAAGGGTGCCCCGGAAGTGATCTTGCAAAACTGCGCGCACTGCCTGGATGCCGACGGCAACACGGTTGATCTCGGCAATCAAGACGCCCTGCAAGCGGCCATGCGCGAGCTGTCTTCCCGCGCCATGCGCCTGCTGGCGGTGGCGGTGAGCGAAACGCCAATCGACGACAGCAAGACGCTGCCGGTGAATCTGACCCTGGTCGGCGTGTTCGGGATGCGCGACGAACTGCGCGAAACCTCCTACGCTTCGGTGAAAATCGCCAAAAACGCCGGCATTCACGTCATTATGATCACCGGTGACGCCAAGGAAACTGCCCAGGCCATCGCCAAGGATGTGGGGCTGCTGGAAGACGATCCACAGGCGATTATCCTCACTTCGGCCGAGCTGTCCCAACTGTCCGACGAGGAAGTGAAGCAGAAGCTGCCGCATCTCTATGTGGTGGCGCGCGCCTTCCCGACCGACAAGAGCCGCTTGGTGAAGCTGGCTAAGGAAATGGATTTAGTGGTCGGCATGACCGGCGACGGCGTCAACGATGCGCCAGCAGTGAAAAACGCCGATGTCGGCTTCGCCATGGGCAGCGGTACCGAAATGACCAAGGAATCCGGCGACATCGTCATCCTCGACGACAACTTCTCCTCGCTGACCAAGGCGGTGCTGTATGGACGCACTCTGTTCAAATCGATCCGCAAGTTCCTGATCTTCCAGTTGACGGTGAACGTCTCCGCCATCCTGGTGGTGTTTCTGGGCCAGTTCTTCGGCTTCGACCTGCCACTGACCATGACCCAGTTGCTGTGGTTGAACATCATCATGGATACCTTGGCCGGACTGGCCTTCGCCGGCGAGGCCGCGCTGGAACGTTACATGTTGGAAAAACCGATGCGGCGCGACGAACAACTGATCAACACCGATATGTGGTCGTCGATCCTGATCAATGGGGTCTTCATCGCGTTCATCAGCATCCTGTTCCTGACCAGCGACGCGACTCGAACCCTGTTCTCCGGTGGTTACGAGATCGGCTCCAAAGATGCGCAGGACAAGTTCCTGACGGCCTTCTTCGCCTTTTTCGTGTTCATCCAAGTTTTCAATACCTTTAACGCCCGTACTCAGGGGCTGAATCTGTGGGAGCACCTGCTCGATAACCGCCTGTTTAGCATCATCATCCCGTCGATCATGGTGATTCAGGTGATCTTTATCACGTATGGCGGCGAGATCTTGCGCACCGTCGGTTTGTCGATGCAGGAATGGAGTTACGTGCTACTAATGGCTGTCGTCATCATTCCGGTCGATCTCGTGCGCAAGATCGCCCGAAATAAGTGGTTCGGTAATCCGGTACGGCAGGAAGGGGCTTCAGCTTAATCCAACCACCCCGGCGCGGGTGCGCCACCCCTCCTTCTCCAAGGAGGAGGGGAAATGAAGGTTCATCATGCTTCTAAGCGGCTATCGCCCCCGTGGCGCCCGTTATCTGAAAGAAGCGCCCTCCAAAGCCGAAAACGGTTCTAGAGGAGCCGGTTTACGGCGATGGGGAACATGGCTGTTTACCGGTATGCTTGTTATCGGCCTCGGCGGCGATGTTGGCGCGACTGAATCATCGCAGGCACAGCGCGAGGCGTTCCAACTGGCCGAACGGTCATTGCGGGAGGGAATCTCGCTCGACTATACCGCGTTGAGCGCTTATCCGCTTTATCCCTATCTGCGCTACCAGGATCTCTCGGAGCGCCTGGCGGACTTCCCCGCCGCCGAGGTACGGGGCTTCCTGCAAGCCTACCCTGATGTCCCGCTCGCCGGCCGCCTGCGCGCCACCTGGCTGCGTCAGCTCGCCGGTGCCCGCCGCTGGAACGACTTTCTGCGCGATTCCGTCCCTACCCGCGATCCAACGCTTGAGTGCTGGCGACGGCAGGCCCTGTTGGCCACCGGTCAAACCGAAGCCGCATTGCACGACTTCGCCACTCTTTGGCTGCGCGGCCATTCACTGCCCAACGCCTGCGACCCGGTGATCGTCATCTGGCAAAATCAGGGTAATCCTTCGCCTGAATTACGCTGGCAACGCTTTGCGCTAGCGATGGCCGAAGGGGAAACTGGACTGGCCCGGTTTCTACAAACGGGCATGCCGGAAGCCGACCGGGAACTGGCCGAGGCATGGCTGGCGGTGGCCAACGATCCGACACTGATTCTCGATACCACCCGGTTCAAACCCGGCGACCCGCGCATCCCGGCGATTCTGGCTGATGGCCTGCAACGCTGGACCCGACGCGACGCGCTGGCCGCCGCCGCCGCCCTTGATACGCTCAAACAGCGCGAACCGGCGCTAGCCTCGCCACTGGCGACCGAGGAACGACTGCTGGCCTTGTGGATCGCCAGCGACTATCACCCGACCGCGCTGGCGCGGCTCGACGCCCTGCCGGAAGCGGTAGTGGATCGCGACGTGCGGGAATGGCGCATCCGGGTCTGCCTGCGACGGGGCGACTGGCCGGAAACCTTGCGCCGGCTGGACCTGTTGCCGCTGGAGGAACGGGACAGCCCACGCTGGCAGTACTGGCGCGGGCGGGCGCTGGAAACGCTGGGCCAAACCGAACCGGCCCAACAGGCTTACCGCGCCGCCGCCACCCAGCGGGATTTCTACGGCTTTCTGGCCGCCGACCGGCTCGGGGCTCCCTACAACATGGCCGGCAACCCGCTAACGGTTTCGGCGACCGAATTGGATGCGCTGCTGGCCCGCTCCCCCGGTTTGCAACGTGCCCGCGAGCTTTACGTTCTGGGCCGCGAACCGGAAGCCAACGCCGAGTGGCGACAGGCAATCCAGGGCTTCGACCACGCGGCGCTCAAGCAAGCCGCACTGCTGGCCCATCGTTGGGAATGGCATCATCAGGCCATCGTGACCATTGCCCAAGCCGAACACTGGGACGATCTGGAGTTGCGCTTCCCACTGGCGTACCGGGAGGGAGTGATGAACAACGCCCAGGCCGACACGCTGGACCCGGCCTGGGTCTACGCCGTCATCCGCCAGGAAAGCAGCTTCCGGCCTGGTGCCCGCTCGCCGGTCGGCGCCCTGGGTCTGATGCAGCTTATGCCCGCCACCGGCGAACAAATTGCCCGGGAGCTGCGAGATGCCGCCACCGCGCCCGACCTGCTGCAACCGGGCACCAATATCCGCTACGGCGTTCATTACCTGCGGCGGATGCTGGAGCGCTTGCAGGGCAACCCCATTCTCGCCACCGCCGCTTACAACGCCGGCCCCAACAAGGTGACGCAATGGCTACCGACCGGTGAGTCGGTGCCAGCGGATGTCTGGGCGGAAACCATCCCCTACCGCGAAACCCGGATCTACGTCCAGCGGGTCATGGAATACGCCGCCGTCTACCGCCATCTACTCGGGTTGGACGGGGATTCCGCGACCACCCTCAGCGCTGGGATGAAACCGGTGCTGCCACTGGAACCCGACGGACAGGCCGGCTAGACCCTAATTCATCAGGATGACAACTCTTGGCACGATTCAATCTGGCTTGCAATGCCCTTTCAATAGTGCAAGGATTTTTTCGGGCGGCTGCGGGCGACTGAAGTAATAGCCCTGCATCTCGTCGCAATCCAGCACGCGCAAAACGGCTAGTTGCTTCTCCGTCTCCACACCTTCGGCAATCACACCCAACCGCAAGCTGCGCGCCATGGCGATCACTGCGGCGATAATGGTGTCGTGATCGGGTTTGCAGTCGATATTCTTCACGAAGGATTTGTCGATTTTCAGTCGATCGACGGGAAACCGCTGCAAATAACTCAGGTTGGAATAACCCGTTCCGAAATCGTCGATGCTCAACTTGACCCCCAGTTGCTTGAGCGAACGCAAGGATTCCAGCAAACCCTCCTGCATCAGCAAGCTCTCGGTGATTTCCAGCTCCAACAGATCCGGTCGCAATCCCGTTTCTTGCAAAATAATGGCGACCCGCTCGATAAAATTGGCATCGACGAACTGTCGTGGCGACAGGTTGACCGCCATGCGCAGAGTGGAAAGTCCCTCCTTTATCTGCCAGGTTCGGGCCTGAGTGCACGCAGTTCGAAGCACCCATTCCCCGATCAGCACGATCAAGCCGGTTTCCTCCGCGACCGGAATAAAGTCGACCGGCGACACCTTCCCCAATTCCGGGCTGTTCCAGCGCAGCAAGGCTTCCACGCCGGTGATGCGGCCACTCAACGTAACCTGCGGCTGGTAGTAAATAGTCAGTTCCTGATTTTGCAGCGCCTTGCGCAAATAGCTTTCCAGGGTCAGGCGGCGGGTAGCGGCCACATTCATGGAATGGGAAAACATCTGATAGTTATTTCGGCCACGGTCCTTCGCGTAATAAAGCGCAGTGTCGGCATGCTTTAATAGAATGTCCATATCCGCGCCATCCTCGGGATACAGGGCGATACCGATGCTGCAACCGCTAAACACCTCTCTGTTGTCCACCATGAATGGCTGAGCCATCACCTCCAACACCCGCTGCGCCACCTGGGTCACGGCATCGGGGTGATTGATCTCGGTCAATACGATGACGAACTCGTCACCCCCGAGTCGGGCCAGCAAATCCTGGGGCAAGGGGGTTTCCGGACGAGTGATATAAACCTGGTCGCTGAACCGCAGATATTCTTGCAGCCGGTTGGCGACCTGTTGCAGCAGCATGTCGCCGGCCCGATGGCCCAGCGAGTCGTTAATCCGTTTGAATTGATCCAGATCCAAGAACATCACCGCTAACAAGCGCCCGTGTATTCGGGAGATTTCTATCGCTTCCCGCAAACGCTCCTGCAACATCACTCGGTTCGGCAATCGGGTCAGATTATCGTAATAGGCCAGGAATCGAATGCGCTCCTCGGCATGCTTGCGGTCGGAGATATCTTCGCGCAACCAGACGAAATGAGTTACCACATCCTGTGGGTTCCGAATTGCAGAGATGTGCGCCGATTCCCAGAAAAAACCGCCATCCTTGCGACGGCTGCACAATTCCCCTCGCCAGACATTGCCGTTGCTAACCAGGTGCTGCATGCGCTGGTATTCCTCGGCATTTAGGGTGCTGGTTTGCAGAGAATAAGGATTTTTTCCTTGAATTTCTTCCAGCCGATAACCGCTGACTTCGGAGAATTTGGGATTGACGTATTCAATATTGCCGTAGATGTCGGTGATCAGAATAGAGATCGGATTCTGCTCGACCACATAGGAGAGCTTGCGCATGTTCTCCTCCGCCTGGCGGCGTGCGGTTACGTCCTGTCCGATGATCACCAGGCCGGTGAGAACTCCCTCGGCGTCCGCAAATCCGGAGAGGTTCCAAAGCAGTATGTGGTCACTACCGTCTAGCGCCTGTAGGGTGCTCTCGAAGTTTTGCGGTTTCCCCAACAACGCACCCCAATCGCCGCTTGCCGGCAAGGCACCTATAAAATGTTCGGCGCCCGGCTCGCCGCGTCGCAAGGGAAAAAACCGTTCTGCGGCCGGATTGAACTCCATCACCTTGCCTTGGCGGTCCAGCACCAGAATGACGCTGCTGGCCGCGTTTACCAGGGTGCGAAATCGTTCCTCGCTTTCCTGGAAATCCCGCAACATCCTGCTGGCACGTAGGATATAACGCACCCGTTGGTGCAGGATTAACCATTGGATCGGCTTGGTAATAAAGTCGGTTGCTCCGGCCTGATAAGCCTGTTCGATGGATTCGACGTCATCCAGACCGGTGACCATGACGATCGGCACATTTCGACCTTTGACCAAGCCCCGCAACGCGGTACAGGTTGCAAACCCGTCCAGGCCCGGCATCACGACATCCAGCAACACCAAGTCGGGCTGCTGTTGCTGGAGGATCTCAAGCGCCTGCTCGCCGCTGGCGGCTTCCACAACGGAGAATCCGCCTTGCCGGAGCGAGGCGCCGGCCAGC
>JBATDL010000354.1:0-7307 GCA_049663445.1 Candidatus Competibacter sp. | reverse complement strand
GTATTGGCCAGGACCGACAGATCGCCGAGCACCGGCCGCAGTCGGCCCGTCTCGACGTGCCTGGAACAGCGCAACGATAGTTCGTCGATCGCGGCCCGGCTGATGTCGCAGGCGATGACCGTCGCGTTGGTTCGTTCCAGCAGCGGCGCGGTATAGCGGCCGTTGCCGCAGCCGAAGTCCAGGACTCTCCCCCCAATTCTGGATATTTCGCGAACGACGAGGGCGAGACTCGACGGGTTCGGGCCAGGATAGCGCTGGTCATAGAGCTGGCTGGCAAAGTATCGATCGTAATTCTCCGCGACGGAAAATGGTGGACGCATCAAACACACTTCAGGCGGAAAGCGCGAAAGCGGACCACCCCGTTGCGGGGGGTGGTTTTGGCCGCCCCGGATTGGGAAACCGCGCGCGCTGGCGCGGAACAATCGGATTCAATCCGCTTTTTCAATCTCGGCCAGGAAGGTGGCGATGAACTGATCGGTGACCGCCGGGTGCTTGCCGGTGATGAGGTGGCCATCGACGACCAGATCAACGGTGCCTTCGGGGCCATACGCCACTTCCGCGCCGGCGTTTTCCACATCGCAGATAATATTATGGGCGCAGGTGACCCGCCGCCCCTCCAGGAGCGCGCGGTCGGCGCACAGCAGCCACAGACTGTGGCAGATCGTGCCGATCTTCGTTGGGGGGGTGGCGAACGCCCGGCGTATGAAAGCCACCGCCGGGGCCTGATTGGGTTCCCCTTTCCGGGGAGCGACCTGATAGCGTAGGCGGTCGCTGGCGTAGGCCCCGATGATGATGACGCCCTTGTAGTCCGTCGGATCGACCGAGTTGATCTCGGTTTCCACCACCACATGTTCTTCCACCCAACCGTTGTCGGGATTCGAACCGAAGGTGAGCGTTGGGTTGCCCCATAAGTGGGAGAGATAGACTACCTGATAGCCGTGCTGGGGGAACAGCTCATTGAAACGGCGAAACTCGGTCATATCGAAGTGTTCTTCGATCAGGACGCCGATCTTGCCCTTGCGCGGTTCACCGACGATACCACGCTGTGGTGAGCGGGGGGAGGTTTCGGTCATGGAACAACTCCTTAAAATAGGGTGGAGGTTGGGATGAAGCACGGCAATAGGGCCAGAAGTCTTTCGCCAGGATGTCTGCCATGCGACGCTCCGTCGGCGTCGCACTGGTACACCGTTGACCGGGCGGTAATACTCCTGAAAATGGAGCCGGCTTTCGACCGGCATGGAGTTTTCCCGCTCAATCGATGAAAAGAAGCACCGCAGCGTTTCGAGGACGCTCAAGCCTTCACTTCAGTAGCGCCAGCAGTTCGGCGCTGGCGAATACATCGCGATAGAAGGTTAACTGTTCGCTTTTGAAGGGGCAGCCACCGCGGTGCCCACGCCGTACCCAGCACACGCTGCCCTTGGCGAGGGTTTCATGGGTGTGGTCGTCCATGCAGACCCACTCGAAATGCACGAATTCGCCGTGGAACATCACGATGGGCCAGGTCATCGTGACGCCCGGTTGAGCGATGAGTGCCCACCAGTGTTTTTCGCGCTCCTGTTGCTGCTCAATGCCGTAATATGGCCCATCCTGGCAGAAATACACCAAGTCGTCCCGGTACTCGCCGGTCAGGATATCACCGCGCCCCTGCCGCAATGCTTCGCAGTGGGTGGGCCACCATTCCCGGTTTTCCTGTTCGATCTGGCTTAGGGAATATTCGGGACCGATAGCGGGCAGCGTGGCTTCCTTCATGGCCACGAACCGTTCCCCGGCGGCGATCAATTGGGCTTTAAGCGCTTCCGATACCAAACCGGGGCATGAGTAATCGGCGGCGAGATCGGCATAGTAGTTGCGGCGAACCTTGATCATGACGGTTTTTCTCCTGGACGGTCGGTTTTGATGCTGTCTTGGGGAACGTTTGCGAGCTTCATTGTTAACTAATTGATTTTAAATTTGAGTTCTTTCGTGAGGCATACAGCCGAATCCAAGGCAAATCGAATTACCTAGCGAATTACTCTGTCTAGTATAAGTGGCTTTATTTCCTTTTCCAGTCAACAAGTTCGACTTGTGGGTTCGAACCCAAACTGGAACTCCATGCCGTAGTAGGGACACGAGGAGAAGGGAGATCTCCACAGGCAAGGACCGCTGCGTACTACCGCTTGACCACCAGATAGACACCCCCCACGGCCAACACCATGCCGACCAGGGAGATTGGGGGGAGCGTCTCGCCAAACGCCGCCCAGGCGATCAGTGCGGTGCTCAAGGGCACCAGGTAAAACAAACTGGCGACGTTTACGGCGCTACCGCTGTGAATGAGCAGGTTCAACAGGCTGATCGCGCCGATGGATAGCACCAGCACCAGCCAGCCGAGCGCGAACATGAACTGGCCGGTCCAGCTAATCTGGAATTCCGTAAACAGAGCGATGGCGATGACGGTGACAATGGCGCTCGGGACAAATTGAATGACCGAGCCGGTGCGCAGATCGAACCCGGTGCAAAATCGCTTCTGATACAGTGTCCCGGTGGTAATCCCCAGCAACGCCACCAGCGCCGGGACAAGCATCGGTCCGAGTTCGGCACTGACCCCGAACTTGCCGGACACCACCAGCACCAGCCCGATGAAGCCCAGCGCCAACCCGGCCCACTGCCGCGCGCTCACCCGTTCTCCAAGCAACCAACCGGCGCTGATGGCGGTGAGCAGCGGCTGCATGCCGACCACCAACGCGCTAATACCCGCCGGCAAGCCGTGCTTGATTGACAGGAATACGCCACTCAGATAAATGGCATGGATCAGCACCCCGGAAATACCGATATGCCACCACTGGCGCGGCTCTTTCGGCCATGGAGCGCGGCTCAGCACGGCAATCGTCATCATCAGGACGATGACGCAAAGATAGCGGATCAGCAAAAAGGACAAAGGCTCGGAATACGGTAGGCCAAACCGGGCGCCGATAAAGCCGGTACTCCATAAAAAAACAAATAAAAATGGATAGATACGCTTCATTAGGGCCTTTGGCTTTGCAGGTGACGGATCGATTGGAGTCACCGGATTCGATGCGGCTTGCGCCATGGCGACTTTAGCCATTATCCGAAATGGGCGTTTCTGCTACTATGCGCCACATTTCAGTGCGGTCACGAAGGATGCCCAAGATGCCACGCCCATACAACTTTAGCGCAGGTCCCGCCATGTTGCCCGAGGCGGTTCTGGAACAGGCCAAGGCCGAAATGCTCGACTGGCGCGGTTCTGGCATGTCGGTGATGGAAATGAGCCATCGCGGCAAGGAATTCGTCTCCATTGCCGAGCAGGCCGAGGCCGATCTGCGCGAACTGTTGAACATTCCCGCCAGCTACAAGGTGCTGTTCCTGCAGGGCGGCGCGTCCGCCCAGTTTGCCATGGTGCCGATGAATCTGCTGCGCGGCAAGACCAAGGCGGACTATCTCAACACTGGACAATGGTCGAAAAAGGCGATTGCCGAAGCCAAGAAATTCTGTCAGGTCAATGTGGTCGCCAGCTCCGAGGCCGTCAACTTCACCACGGTACCGGCGCGCGAAAGCTGGACGTGTGACCCGGAGGCGGCCTACCTGCACTACACGCCGAACGAGACCATCGGCGGCGTCGAAATGCACCAGGTTCCCGAGGTCGGCATACCACTGGCGGTGGACATGTCATCCACCCTGCTGTCGCGGCCGCTGGATGTGAGCAAGTTCGGCGTGATCTATGCCGGTGCCCAGAAAAATATCGGCCCCGCCGGCCTGACCATCGTTATCGTCCGCGAGGACTTGATCGGCCAGACCGTCGCTGGCACGCCGACCATGCTTGACTACGCCGCGATGGCCAAGGAAGGGTCGATGTACAACACCCCGCCGACCTATGCCTGGTACATCGCCGGGCTGGTGTTCCAGTGGCTGAAGGCGCAAGGCGGGCTAAAGGCCATGGGCGAGCACAATAAAGCCAAGGCCGAGTTGCTGTACAAGACCATCGACGAATCGGGTTTCTACAGGAACCCGGTCGATCCGGCCTACCGGTCCTGGATGAACGTGCCGTTCATTCTGCCCGATGAGGCGCTGGACAAACCGTTTCTGGCCGAAGCCAAGAGCGCCGGTCTACTGACTCTGGCCGGTCACCGCTCGGTCGGCGGAATGCGCGCCAGCATTTACAACGCCGTGCCGCTGGAAGGCGTCAAGGCGCTGGTGGACTTCATGGCCGATTTCCAGAAACGGCGCGGCTAGACGATTTTCTTTGCGAACCCGCCCCGGACGCTCGCGTCCGGGGTGTTCTTTTTTCAGGCGAATGGTTACCTGTCCATGTACAAAATCCTGACCCTCAACAACATCAGCGTTTCCGGCCTGGAACGCCTCCCGCGTGACCGTTACGAGATCGCTTCGGAAATCCAAAACCCCGACGCCGTGCTGCTGCGTTCCTTCAAGATGCACGACTGGCCCATTCCCACCAGCCTCAAGGCGGTGGGCCGGGCCGGCGCCGGCGTCAACAACATCCCCGTGCCCCAGATGACCGCCAAGGGCATTTGCGTGTTCAACGCGCCCGGCGCCAACGCCAACGCCGTCAAGGAACTGGTTATCGCCGGCATGTTGCTGTCGGCGCGCAACATCTGCACCGCTTGGGACTATACCCGCAAGCTGCAAGGCAGCGACGCCGAACTGTCCAAGCAGGTCGAATCCGGCAAGAAGCAGTTCGTCGGCATCGAATTGCCCAACCGTACCTTGGGTGTGATCGGTTTGGGCGCCATCGGCGTCAAGGTCGCCAATGCTGCCCGCGCGCTGGGGATGCGGGTCATCGGCTACGACCCGCACATCACCGTCAGCAACGCTTGGCAGCTCTCCTCGCAGGTCGAACAGGTGCTGAGCGTCAACGAAATGGCCGCGCAGGCCGATTTCATCACTTTGCATGTCCCGCTGAACGACGCCACCCGCCACCTGATCAACGCCCAGTTTCTAAAAAACATCCGGCCGGGATTGACCGTGCTGAATTTCTCGCGCGAGGGGGTGGTGGACGAAGAAGCGCTGTTCGAGGCGCTGCAAGCCGGCAAGCTCAAAACCTACGTCTGTGACTTTCCCACCAACCGGCTGAAAGATCACCCGCGCGTCATCATGCTGCCCCATCTGGGCGCCTCCACGGTGGAGGCCGAAGACAACTGCGCCATCATGGTGGCTGATCAGGTGCGCGACTATCTGGAAAACGGCACGATCCACAACTCGGTGAATTTCCCGGAAGTTACCATGCCGCGCAACGGCGGTCCGCGCCTGGTGATCGTCAACGCCAATGTGCCGCATATGATCGAGCGTATTTCCAAGGCGATCTCTGGGGCGGGTATCAACATCCTGGACATGCTCAACAAATCGCGCGGCGAGATCGCCTGTACCCTGGTGGATACCAACAGCACGGTGTCGACCGAGGTGATATCGCAGATCGCTGACGTCCAGGGCGTGTTGAGCGTTCGGGTATTGTAAGGCGAGGTTCAGAGAGTTCAGAGGGTTTAGGGCTCAGGGGGTTGGTTTTCTAGCCATTCCCCCTGAACTCCGGCTTTCTACGCCTCCCGCTCCGGGACCGCGATATCGAGATACGCCAGCCAGTAGCGGGACAGTTCGTTTATGCTGTCGATCCGGGCGGCCAGGGCGACGAAATCGGCCTTGAGCCGTTCGATCTCGGGCAACAGCGTGACCAGCTCGGTATCAAAGTCACTGATCTGCTTGCTGCGGCTGGACGCGAAAATGGCGATGCGAGTCGTTAGCAGGCGCACTCGTAGATACAGCAAATCGCTGGATACGTTGGTTTGGCGCTTGTTATGGGTTTCGCCGGCTTCCGGCGCCATGTCTTGCTTGCCCAGCAAATGGGTTTCCAAACCCTCCACCCGGGCCAGCATCATGTTGAGATGGTTCTGCGTGGAAGTGCGATGCGCCAGCGGTTCCAACACCGCGATTTTTTCTTCCAAGCAACGTCGCCGTTCCTGCACGCGAGCCCGCAACCGGTCGATTTCACAATCCACCTCCACCAATTGCTGGTTCGACTCCTGCATTTCCAGGTCGATCTCATCGAGGAACTGACGAAGTTGCGCGGACAGCGCCCGCTCCAGTGTCAGCGTGACGAACCGTTCCCAGATGCTGTCGGTCTGCGCGCGCAGCTTTCCCAGGCGTTGGCGCAGGTTGCCGGCCTGCTCGACGCTTTCCCGCACGCTCCGTACATGATCGGTGCGATCTTGAGCGCTCCAGGTTTTCGCCAACAGATCTTCTTCCTTGAGGACATGCGACATGCCGGCGAGCATGGCTTCATCGAGTTGGGGGGGGCGACTTGTCTCCATGTAGCGGGGCTCCAGAGGGGTGTCTTTCAACCCACCGCGCCGACCAACGAACGGTGATGCGGCGGGCGTTGATTCAATCCTGATAAGTCCAGCCGTCGGGATTGTCGTGATTCAGTTCGTGGACGTCGTACACGCACAGATCCTGATCGGGCAAGTGGGGAAAAAGCTGTTGGGCCTGGGTTTCCGCTTGTTGTTCGTCCTCGGCCTCGATGACCGCCACATCGATCAGTCTGTCGGAATTCGGATCTTCCACGACGATGAGATAGGGTTTCATGAGCGCTCCTCGGGCTTGGCATTTAATAGTAGCGATGGATGCGAAAGCGGTTGTCGGATTCACGGATGATATCGCCGACATGGGGGTGAAACGCGCCGGTCCGCCGCTCGGCGAAGTACCGGCGCAAGGTTTCATGGACCACGGTGAAGGCAAGTTGCTCCCAGGGAATGTCCTCCTCGACGAATAATTCGACCTCCAGACTTTCCTCGCCGGGACTGGCCGTACCGTCCTTGAGTTGGCCGCGAAACATCAGATAGACCTGATTGACATGGGTTAGTGAGTATAGACCGTACAAGGTCAGATTTTCGACCACGGCGTTGGCTTCTTCCAGCGCCTCGCGCGCTGCCGCCGCCACCGCCGATTCACCGTTTTCCATAAACCCGGCTGGCAGGGTCCACAGCCCATGGCGGGGTTCGATGGCCCGCCGGCACAGTAAGATCCGGCCGTCCCATTCGGGAATGCAGCCAGCAACGATTTTCGGATTTTGATAGTGGATGGTGTCGCAGGCGTCGCAGATATGCCGGGGCAGGTTATCGCCCGAGGGGATGCGCAAGATGACCGGGGCGCCGCATTGGCTACAGAATTTCATGGAACGGGATCCTTGCTCAACGGGTTCTTGATTCTGACAACAGAGTATTTGACTATTTCCCGCATGAATACCATACCGTTCGACTCCTCCTCCCCATCCGCCGATGAATCCGGGTTCGGCGACGAACGCC
>JBATDL010000353.1:0-2932 GCA_049663445.1 Candidatus Competibacter sp. | reverse complement strand
GTGCTTGCAACGCATCGGTGAGGCTCCTTTCCCCGCTGGCGCCACCCACGAGCGGCGCGCCGAGCGCCCGAGCGATGCGCCGGTAGCGCTCTTCGGCGGCGCGATAGTTGAAACGGACGACATGTTCGAGCAGCAGGGCGTTGCTTTCTCCGTGCGACAGATCCAGATAGCCGCCCAGGCTGTGGGACAGGGCATGCGTCGCGCCGAGGCTGGCGTTGGAAAAGGCCAGGCCGGCTTGCAGGCTGGCCAGCATCATATTCTCCCGCACCGCCAGGTTGGCGGGCTCGGTGACGGACCGCAACAGAAAGTCACGGATGAGTTCGACGGCGGCCAGCGCATGGATGTCCACCACCGGCGAACTCGCCGTGGACACGTAGGCTTCGACGGCGTGGCTGAGCGCATCGAGACCGGTACAGGCGGTAAGATATGGGTCCATGGTGAGCGTGACTTCTGGGTCCACCAGCGCCACATCCGACACCACGCTCTTGCTGATGACGGCAATCTTGTAACGCCGCTGGGTATTGTTGATGATGGCGAACTGCGAAATATCGGCGGCGGTGCCGGCCGTGGTGGGGATGCAGATCAGCGGCGGACCGGGATGGTCGATGCGGTCGACGCCCTCGAAGTCGAGAATGTGGCCGCCGTTGGCAAACACGATACCGATGCCCTTGGCGCAGTCGATGACGCTGCCGCCGCCCAGGGCCACGATCACGTCGCAGCCGCCGTCGCGGTAGACCTGCTCGCCCGCCATGATTTCGTGATCCCGCGGATTGGGCGTAACCCCGCTGAACACTACCGCTTGCAACCCGCTTTCTTCCAGATCGGCGAGCAGCCCGTTCAGCCAACCCGCGCGGATGATGCCCGGATCGGTGACGACCAGAACGCGTCGCGCTTGCAGATTGCGTGCGTAAAATCCCGCGCGCCGACGCGCGCCGACGCCGAAAATGAACTCCGGTGCGACAAACTTGCGCATGTCGTAGAGCGGCATGGTCCCTCCTGTACGAGCGATGGCTAACGACCCTTTGGAACGCGCTTTCCCCGAACCACTGGGCGGAGGAAAAGCATGGAGTTTTCCGGCGCTGGCCGTTGGGGTTTCCGCTTTCGCTGATTGACTGGCAAAATGAAGTTTAGACGCTTCATTTCACGTATTTTTTTTTCATAGTCTAACGCGGGCTGGGCTCAGAGTTCACGCAATACTATGGTCATCAGGAAAAGCAAATGGTGCAGATCCCTGTGGAAATCCTGCGACGAACTGTACGGCGGCTTGGATGCTTCCAGCACAAGGGCTATTTTTAAGAACGCCGACGGGCGACTCAAGATCTTCGACTTGGTGGTGACCAATTTTCCGTTCTCCATTTTCTCTAATAAGGCGTGGGGCAACGGCATCCACCCGACCAAGGACTTCCAAAGCCGCAAGGCAATTTATCCTGTCGCCTGACATGGGCAATTGCGTATCCTACCGGCCAACTCGCCAACACCCGCTACCCCCACCCTATTCAGCCGAGGCCCCATGAGACGGCACCTGTTCTCTCTGCTCGCCACCGTGCTTGCCGCCCTGTCCCTAGCGGCGCCTTGGGCGGCCACCTTGGCCGCCGCCGATCACGTCCACCCGTCCCACCCGCGCATCGGCCTGGTGTTGAGCGGGGGCGGGGCTCGGGGCTCGGCCCATATCGGGGTGCTCAAGGTCCTGGAGGAGTTGCGCATCCCCATCCATGTGGTGGTGGGAACCAGCATGGGCTCTCTGGTGGGAGGCTCCTACGCGGCCGGGCTGACGCCGGAGATCCTGGAGCAACGGGTTACCCAAGTCGATTGGAATGTTCTCTTCAACGACGATCCGCCGCGCAAGGACTGGCCCGCCCGACGCAAGCAGGCGTCCGAAAACCCGACTTTCGACTTCACCGTGGGGGTACGGGACGGTCAGCTCAAGCTGCCCAAAGGGGCCATCTCGGGTCAGCAGGTTCAGTTGTTCTTCAACGATCTGGTCAAGGGTGCGGAGACGGTCCAACGCTTCGACGACCTGCCGATCCCCTTCCGGGCCGTGGCCACCAACCTGGAGAACGGGGAAATGGCGATCTTCGATCACGGGCCGCTGCCGGTGGCCATGCGCGCCAGCATGTCCGTACCCGGCCTGTTCGCGCCCATGGAATGGGACGACCACATCTACGTGGACGGGGGACTGGTCCGCAACCTGCCCATCGATGTGGCCCGACGCATGGGCGTGGACGTCATCATCGCCGTCAACCTGGGGTCCGGGTACCTCCCCCGCGATCAGCTCGGCAACATCCTTGGCGTCACCGGCCAGATGATCGCGATCCTGACCGAGCAGAACGTCCAGGTCTCGCTCAAGCAGATCGACCCCAAGCGCGATGTGTTGATCGTTCCGGACTTGGGCGACATCACCGCCGGCGATTTCTCCCGCGCCCCGGAGGCGATCGCTACCGGCGTGGCGGCCGCCCGCAAGGTGGCTCCCCAACTGGCCCGTTACAGTCTGAGCGAGACCGAGTACGCCGCCTGGCAGCGCGGGCGCTTCGGCCCGGGCCATCCGGTGGAGCGGGTGGGCGAGGTGCAAATCGCCGGCCTCGAGCGGGTGAACCCCGGAGCCTTCGACGGCCTGGTCGAGGCCCAGCAGGGCAAACCACTGGATCGCGCCCGATTGGTGGAGGACATCCAGAAGAACTACGGCCAAGGCGACTACGAACGCATCAGCTACCAGTTCCAGCCCCGATCGGATGGCAGTGACCTGCTCATCGTCAACGCGGTGGAGAAGGCCTGGGGTCCAGGCTATCTGGGTTTCGGACTGGGCCTTTTGACCGACAACAAGGGTGACAGCCAATTCGGCCTGCGCGCCACCTACGACCAAACCTGGATCAACCGACTCGGGGCCGAGTTTGGCGCCGACCTGACGCTGGGCAATGCCCCGAGCCTGCTCGCT
>JBATDL010000352.1:0-4782 GCA_049663445.1 Candidatus Competibacter sp. | reverse complement strand
ACCTGGACCAATACCGGCGAGGTATCATTATGGGTCCGGCGGGCCGTCGTTTCGGCGGATTGGGGAACAGCAACGTGCTCCACCCGGCGGCGGGCTTCTTCTTCGGCTTGGCGGCGGGCTTCTTCCTCAGTCTCGACCAAGCGACGGGCTTCCTCGTCCGATGGCTGTGGTTGCACCGTCACCACCGATGGCTCGAGCCGCACGTCACCGGGTTCTTCATGGTGGAGCCGTTCTTCATGGTGGAGCCGTTCTTCCGCTTCCACTGCTGGCGCGAATGACTCAATCGGCACGGGTTCGCGCCGGCGGGAAGTGTCTTCCTCGGCCACACTGCGCTTAACATAGGTGCGCTTTTTACGCACTTCAACGCTGACGGTTTTAATCTGCCCGCCGCCGCCGCCGCCAGCCATCTTGATTTCGCTATGGGTCTTACGCTTGAGCGTGATCCGTTTGGGCTCGGCCGCTGCTCCCTGAATCGGTCGGTTACTGTGGCTCTTGCGCAGGTGCGCCAATAGATCCATTTTCTGTTTTTCCGTAATCGTCACTTCCGCGCCGCCAACCGGTATACCGGCTTCAGCGAACTGTTCCAATAGGCGATCCACCGGTATGCCGACGACCGTTGCAAATTGCTTGACCGTTACATCCGTCATTTACCACCCCCAGCCCAAGCTCGTTCCCATCTACCGCTCGTCATTCGAAAACCAAGGCGCCCGCGCCGTCATAATCAGTGTGGCGGCCCGTTCGTCATCCAATCCGGCTATATCATTGAAATCATCCACCGATAGTTCGGCCAAATCCTCCATGGTCGTGATCCCGCAACCGGCCAGCACAAAGGCCAGTCCCTCATCCATGCCGTCCATTCGCAGTAAATCTTCGGCCGGCCGGGTGCTATCAATTTGTTCTTCGGCGGCGATGGCGCGCGTCAGCAGCACGTCACGTGCGCGCCCACGCAGATCCTCGACAATCTCCTGATCGAATTCCGAAATCTCCAGCATCTCGTGGACAGGCACGTAGGCGACTTCTTCCAAGCCGGCGAACCCTTCACGCACCAGAATCGCAGCGATCTCTTCATCGACCCCCAACTGCTCCATAAACATACGCGACAAGCCTTCATCCTCCTGGCCGCGTTTAGCCTGAGCCTGGGTTCGGGTCATCACGTTCAGCGTCCAGCCGGTCAACCGGCTCGCCAACTGCACGTTCTGGCCACCCTTGCCGATCGCCTGCGCCAACTGTTTTTCATCAGCGACGATGATGTCCATGCTGTGGGCGTCCTCGTCGAGGATGACCGATTCAACCTCGGCGGGCGACATCGCGTTCATCACGAAGCGGACCGGATCATCGTCCCATTGCACGATGTCCACCCGCTCGCCAGCCAGTTCGTTGGTCACGCTCTGCACCCGGGCGCCGCGCATACCCACGCAAGCACCGATGGGGTCGATGCGGGCATCCTTGCTCTTGACCGCGATCTTGGCCCGTGAACCAGGATCACGCGCCGCGCCCTTGATCTCGATGATGCCCTGGTTGATTTCGGGCACTTCCAGCGAGAACAGCGCAATCAGAAACTCTGGAGCTACCCGGCTAACGAAAAGCTGGGGGCCGCGACTTTCAGCGCGAACATCCTTCAGGTAACCTCGCACCCGCTCGCCAGTCCGGAACGATTCGCGGGGAATCTGGTCCTCGCCCGCGATTTTGGCCTCAACATTGCCACCCACATCCAAGATCACATCGCTACGCTCCGACCGTCGATCTCTATCCCGCTCCAAGCGCTTGATCACCCCGCCGATCAATTCGCCTTTACGGTGCAGGTAGGCGTCCACGATCTGGGCCCGCTCGGCGTCCCGCACTTTCTGAACGATGACCTGCTTGGCGGTCTGCGCGGCAATGCGCCCACCGAAATCGGCGTTTTCCAGGAGGATCTCGACATAGCCATCGGCCTGAACCTCCGCCTGGATTCGGCCCGCATCTTCGAGAGTCATCTGCCGGTCCGGGCTCTCGATCTGCACGGTATCACCCACAACCAGCCAGCGCCGGAAGGTTTCGTAACCACCGGTCCGCCGGTTGATCGCTACCCGCACGTCAGGATCGCCCTCGTAACGCTTTTTGGCCGCCGATGCCAGTGCAACTTCCAGTGCGCTAAAAATAACTTCCTTGCTGACGCCTCTCTCGTTGGAAACAGCGTCCACGACCAGCAGAACCTCTTTGTGGCCTTCTTTGCTGTCTTTAACGCTATCTTTAACGCGAACGCTGTCTTTAACGCGCATGTCATTCTGCCTCCCAGCCGGAGCCGCACGCTGTCATCCTGCCTTTAGAGTTGGGGTACCAGCCGAGCTTTCTCGATCCGCTCAAGCGGTACCTCCCATTCCTGCCCGTCGCTGCCTGTAATCACCACGTCATCACCGCGCATCCCGAGTAGGCTCCCGACCAGTTTCCGCCGCCCGTCCAACGGTTCTCTGAGCTGGATTCGAACCACTGCGCCGGCAAAGCGCACAAAATGCTTGGCCTCGAACAGCGGACGGTCCAGCCCGGGCGAAGAGATCTCCAAAGTGTATGACCCACTGATTGGATCCTCGACATCCAGCACACCGCTCAGTTGATGGCTGACTCGCTGGCAGTCATCCAGAGTGATGCCGTTTTCGCCGTCGATATAAACACGCAACAGCATGTTGGCCTGGCGCGGGTGGAATTCCACGCCTACCAGTTCATAGCTCATCGCTTCCACCGTGGCGGCCACTATCCGCCGGAGCATCTGAAAATCCTGGCGCATCTCGATCACCAAATAAAAAGTGGGCCAGCGGCCCACTTTGTTCGCCAATCTGCCTGATCCCTCACGGCACAAAAAACAAAAGCCGGGAAAATCCACCACATGCCCATGCGCGCCGTCTTCTCCATCGGCTCCCACCGACAAACGACTGCCGTCAGGTATCCGCCTCACCGTGGCACGCCCACATTATCAGTTCGGGCGCACACCGAAATGGCCCCACAAAAAAAGCCCTTGACGGGCTTCCTTGGAATTTGGTAGCGGGGGCAGGATTTGAACCTACGACCTTCGGGTTATGAGCCCGACGAGCTACCGGACTGCTCCACCCCGCATCAGAGTTGGTTAGGCTAGCATGAACACTTGGAGTTTTGCAAGCAAATTGGCCATATCGGGATTGCGGGGTTCATCGCTCCTTAGGCTCTACCCCAGACACACCACCTTCAAATCGAGTAGATCGCACGCTCGTAACGGGGGTAGCGACTGGCCCAATAGCGGCTGTTCGCCATTCCCGAGAGCGGGAACGAGCATACAGCACCGCGCCCAAAAATAGCAGCACGCTAAATCCGATTTCGAGCCAAGCCAGCCAAGGGCGAACCATGGGTCCCGCAGCGTTGAAGATTCCAGCCGTAAAATAAAACAGAGCAAGGAAGCTGGTCCAGGCATAGGTATAGGGACGACCGTGCAGCAAGCCCCGCAAAGGTGCCAGCAACGGCCCCACTAACAAGATCAACACCAACGCGGTCGGCAGCCGGCTCGACGGCTCCAGCCAAGCATACCAAAGTAGCAACAGGCCGAGCAGGCCGAAGTAACCCGTCAATGCAGCCCTACCCCAAAATCGGCTCATACCCCCTCCAACCGCTGTGCGATCTGCGCCAACCGTCGGCCCAGAGCACGACACAACCGCTTTTCCTCGACGGTCAGCACGGCGTTGGACTCCGGCCCGGACCAGTGACTCGGACCGTAGGGTGTTCCACCGCTGCGGGTTTCATGCAGCGCCGCCTCGGTGAAAGGGATCCCCACCAACAACATCCCGTGATGTAGTAACGGCAGCATCATACTCAGCAAAGTGGATTCGTGACCACCGTGCAAGGTCGAGGCCGAAGCGAACGCCGCCGCCGGCTTTCCCGCCAGCGCCCCCGCCAGCCAGAGCCCTCCCGTGGAATCCAGAAAATACTTGAGCGGTGCCGCCATGTTGCCGAAACGGGTCGGACTACCCAAAGCCAGGCCGGCGCACTCCCGCAGATCGTCCGGACCCACATAGGGCGCTCCATCGGCTGGAATTTCGTCCTCGACCGCCTCACAAACCGTCGAAACCGGTGGTACGGTACGCAACCGAGCTGTCATGCCTTCCACTTCCTCCACGCCCCGAGCCGCTTGGCGCGCCATCTCGGCGGTGCCTCCGGTGCGGCTGTAGTACAAGATCAATATGTCCGCCATGTTTCCCACACCTTGGATTTTCAGCGATAAACTTGCCCGAGACAACGGAACCGCATTGCATCCATCGGGCACCTCTCTCTTCCGCATTGGCTTGACGACTTCGACAACCGATGCTAGTTTACGTAGCGAATTCATCGTTTTACTAGCCAGGCACAGTGGCCTGCCGCCTTCTCAGATTCAAAGCATTGTCCACTCGCAGATCCACCCTGTTCGTTGTTACGGTATTGGCGCTGGCAGCTTGCGCGAGCGCCCCCGTGCAAGAGATGAGCGATGCCCGGCAGGCTATTTGGTCGGCCGAGGCCAGCGGCGCGGCGCGGCGCTCGCCCGACACATTACAGGCGGCCTGGATTCTGCTGCAAAAAGCCCAAACGCATCTAGAAGCGGGCGCCTACGAAGATGCCCGCAGGTATGCCATGGGCGCGCGCGACGAAGCGATCAAGGCCCGGGAGGATGCGGCACGCGATGCCGCGATTCGATCGGACTCTCCCCCGGACTTACCGCTCCACACGGAGCCCTGACGGCCGAGACCCCAATGCCCACCATCGCTCCATGTTGCTCTTACCGGTACCGGACCGACTTCCAAGCGGCGC
>JBATDL010000351.1:0-2704 GCA_049663445.1 Candidatus Competibacter sp. | reverse complement strand
GTATCGGGCAGGCAATTCCCCTCCGCCACCGGCCGACGGTCGATCTGCCAGCGCCGCCGCCCCTGCCCTTGCAGCAGGAATACGTCGTAGTCATCGACGTGCGGCCCGACCGAACCGGCCGGCGGCGCGTAGCTGATCATCAGATCGTCGATGCGCCAGTCGGGGATAAACCGGAACGGCTCCAGCAGCGCCGTCAATTCCGGAGCGTGCTTCTCGACATCCTGCACCAGCAGGGTCCAATGACTGTCCGGCAGCTTGAGGAAATCGTCATCCGCGAATGGCCCGTGGCGCAGTTCCCACGGCTTTTCCCCGCCTCGCTCCAACACCAGCCGCGACTCCACGCTCTCCTCGCAGGCCAGCCCCGCCAACTCCTCCGGCGTCAGCGGGTCCTGAAAATCCGGCCAGGCGCCGCGCACCAGCAGCGGTTGTTTTTGCCAGTACTCGGCCAGAAATTGCGCCGGACTGAGTTCACCCAACACCTTCGGCATCATGGCGACTTCAGACCTTACGTGCCTGATCGGCGGCGTTGCCGGTATAACTCGCCGGCGTCAGCGCCAGCAGCCGTTGTTTGGCCGCCTCGGGAATCGCCAGATCGGCGATGAACGCGCGCAGCGTCTCCCGATCCACCCGCTGGCCACGGGTCAGTGCCTTGAGCTGCTCGTAAGGCCGCTCGATACCATGGCGGCGCATCACGGTCTGGATCGGTTCGGCCAGCACTTCCCAGTTGGCGTCGAGATCGGCATCCAGCGCCACCGTATTCACCTCCAGCTTGCCGATGCCCTTCAGGCAGGACTGATAGGCCACCAGCGAATGCGCCAGCCCGACGCCCAGCGTGCGCAGCACGGTCGAATCGGTCAAATCCCGCTGCCAGCGCGATACCGGCAATTTGGCGGCCAGATGATCGAGCAGGGCGTTGGCCACCCCCAGATTGCCCTCGGCGTTCTCGAAGTCGATGGGGTTGACCTTGTGCGGCATGGTCGAGGAGCCGATTTCGCCGGCCACGGTTCGCTGACGAAAATAGCCGATGGCAATGTAACTCCACAGGTCGCGGCAGAAATCCAGCAACACGGTGTTGGCTCGCATCACCGTGTGGAAAAATTCCGCCATGTAGTCGTGCGGCTCGATCTGGATGGTGTAGGCATTCCAGTCCAGCCCCAGATCCTCGCTGACGAAGCGGCGAGCAAACTCTTCCCAGTCCACTTCCGGATAGGCGGCCAGATGGGCGTTGTAGTTGCCGACCGCGCCGTTGATCTTGCCCAGCAGCGGCGCCGCCGCCAGTTGCGTCCGCTGGCGTTTGAGCCGATAGGCGACATTGGCCATTTCCTTGCCCAACGTGGTCGGCGAGGCCGGCTGGCCGTGGGTGTGGGCCAGCATCGGCTGATCGGCGTGTTGGTGCGCCAGCCGGGTGATGGCGTCGATGATCTCGTCCAACGCCGGCAGCAGTGTCTGGGTCCGCGCCTCGCGCAGCATCAGCGCATAGGCCAGATTGTTGATGTCTTCGGAGGTGCAGGCGAAGTGAATGAACTCGCCGACCGCTTCCAGTTCGGCGTTGCCGGCGATTTTCTCCTTGAGCAGATACTCGACCGCCTTTACGTCGTGGTTGGTGGTACGCTCGATGTTCTTGACCCGCTGAGCGTCCGCCGGAGTGAAGTTTTCGACCAGCCCGTCGAGGATATGGAGGGCGTGTTCGCTCAGCGGCGGCACCTCCGGGATGCCGGGATGCCGGGCCAGCGCTTGCAGCCAGCGTACCTCCACCCACACCCGGTGGCGGATCAGGCCGTATTCGCTGAAGATCGGTCGCAGATCGGCGGTCTTATCGGCGTAGCGGCCGTCGATGGGAGAAATCGCGGTCAGAGCGGAGAGTTCCATGGGTGAAGTCCTTCACAAAGCGATTGGGGTGACCATATTAAGCTGGCGGCACCCGCCACGCACACGTCAACGCCACGCCCGAAACATGACCGCGCCGAGAATGATCGTCCCCCCCACCAATGCCCAGACCCCTGGCGTCTCGCCCAGCAACAGGAATACCCAGACCGGATTGAGCACCGGCTCGATCATCGGAATCAGAATGCCCTCGACCGCCCGGACATGGCGCAACGCCAGCGCAAACAGAATGTAGGGCAAGCCCAGTTGCAGCACGCCCAGCAGCGACAAACCGATCCAACCCGACAGATCGGGCATGGACTGAAACATGAACGGCAGACCGATCGCCCCCGCCAGCAGGTTGCCGAGTAACAAGGAGGACAGCGCGGAACCGTCTTTTTGCCGGCGCATGAACAAGGTCATCCAGCCGAAGCAGAAGCCATCGACCAGGGCGATGATGTTGCCCCAGTAGCCGGTCAGGGTCAGCTTATCCAAAAAGAACAGCACCATGCCGCCCATCATCACCAGCAGGATCAGCCAGTCGCGGCGGCTGGCCCGTTCGCCCAGAAACCACGGGCTGAACAGGATGACGTAAACCGGCGCGGTGTATTGCAGCAAAACGGTGTTCGCCGCCGTGGTCATCTTGTTGGCGATCACAAACAGCACCACCGTGCCGGCGTAGGCTAGCGCTCCGCCGATCAGTTCGAACGACGGTGCAAACCGCAGTTCGCGGCGGAACGCCACACCGATCAGCGCCGCGCCGATCAAGCTGCGCATCCCGGCGATGGCCACCGGGTTCCACTCGATCCACTTGATCAGCAACCCGCCCGAACTCCACAAC
>JBATDL010000350.1:0-2170 GCA_049663445.1 Candidatus Competibacter sp. | reverse complement strand
GTATCGGGCCGACCGGTCAGCCGATGGACCGACCCGCTTGCCGGTGGTTGGCCAAGCGCTGGCCGGGCATCCGTATGCGGGCGTCGCCCCGCGCGGCGCGGCGATACGCATTACCACCGGCGCCGTGATCCCAAGCGGACCGGATGCCGTGATCATGCAGGAACAGTGTGCGATTGCGGCGGATGAAAGCGGGATCGTCATCGAACCGAAAGCCGCCGCCCGGCTCAAGCCCGGCGAGAACATCCGCCGGCGCGGCGAGGACGTGCAAGCAGGCACAGTGCTGCTGCCGGGCGGCTTGCGGTTGCGTCCGCAGGAGGTGTCGCTGGCTGCGGGACAAGGCATCGCCGCGCTGACGGTGCGGCGCCAGCTGCGGGTGGCGGTGGCGTCCACCGGCGACGAACTGTACGAACCGGGCACGGCGTTGCCACCGGGTGCGATCCATGAATCGAACCGTTATATCTTGATCGGCCTGCTGCGGCGATTGGGCTGCGCGGTGAGCGATTTGGGCATCCTGCGCGACCGGCGCGATACGATGCTACCGGCGCTGCGGGATGCGGCGGCGACGCACGACGTGCTGCTGACCTCGGGTGGGGTGTCGGTGGGCACGGCCGATCTGGTCAAGGACGTGATCGCCGAACTGGGGAGCATCGAGTTCTGGCGGTTGGCGGTCAAACCGGGCAAGCCGGTGACCTTCGGGCGGATTCAGGACTGTCTGGTGCTGGGCTTGCCGGGTAATCCGGTGTCGGTCATGGTGTCTTTCCTGCTGTTCGCCCGGCCGCTGCTGTTGAAGCTGATGGGCGCGCGACCGGCGGAGCCACCGCGACTGCGGGCCAGCGCGGATTTCCAGTTCCGTCGCAAGTCGGGCCGGCGCGAATGGCTGCGGGCGCGGCTGCGGCTCGATCCCGACCGGGAAGCCGTGGCCAGTATCTACCACACCAACAGCTCCGGGGCGCTGTCGTCGCTGTGCTGGGCCGATGGATTGATCGAATTGCCGGAAGACTGCGCCGGGGTGGCGCCCGGCGACGCGGTGGATTACCTGCCGTTCAGCGGGTTGGGGGTGGAGTAGCGATCACTGACTCTTGAGTTATATTTCCTAAAGACGCCCATCATTCCCCTCCCGCAATGGCTCTGTGGAAACGGTTCGACGCAAGCAGGATCGTGATAAAAAAAGCGGCGAGCACCGATTGTCGATGACCTCGCCGCTGTTTCCCCCCACGGGAAAACCGATCAGGGATTGACGCGGATGCGTCTAATCTCGCCGATTCCGTTGCTGCTGCTGTTACCACCGCACCCGTTTGAACCGTTTGCATTCCAGATCCGCACCTGGGTCGAGCCATTCTGGGCGTGCAGCGCCGCGTTGATCAGGATCGGATCGTAGGTCGTGCCGTAATAGTACACATTGGACTTAGCGGTCTTCCGAAAATAGATATAACTGGGAGACCCCTGAGGGTACGTCGACACCTGGATCACATGGCCATCGCAAGTACTGCTTTGCGAGTTCACTGTATTGGTCTCGAACTCGTTGGCGTCGTCTTCTTCAGCATGCACCCAAGTGGCGTTCAGGCTCAGGGTGGCGACGGCGGCGGTCAGGCAAAAGGTTTTCAGGTTCATGGTGAAGTTATCCTCTAAATTTACCGTTGATCTGTCGGTTGACGATCACGGTAAAGCGCCCATTGTGCCAATATTTATATATTTTTGATAAATAAAGATTTTTTTATGATAATTTCCTGGCTGGTTCTTTGGAGGCACCCATCTGAACCGGTTCGGTATGATCCGATTTTGGGTCAATATGATTGTTTTCCATAACATTACTCTGGGTTCTCAATGCTTCGTTCCAACACAGGAGCTGTCTCTATGGATTTCCACACTCTGGGTTCCAGCGAATTGCGGGTTTCACGGGTCTGCCTCGGCACCATGACCTTCGGCCAGCAAAACAGCGAAGCGGAAGCGCATGCCCAACTCGACTGCGCCCGCTCCCACGGCATCAACTTCATCGATACCGCCGAGATGTATCCGGTGCCACCCAGGGCCGAGACCTACAGTCGCACCGAAACCTTCATTGGCCGCTGGTTGAAGACCCAGCCGCGCGATCAGGTCGTGCTCGCCACCAAGGTGGCGGGGCCATCGCGGGGCATGGGCTGGATTCGCGGCGGTCCCAAGGGTCTGGATC
>JBATDL010000349.1:0-3157 GCA_049663445.1 Candidatus Competibacter sp. | reverse complement strand
ACGGCCATCGTCACCGAGATCGGCGATCTGCTGTCGTTCTGGAAGGCCAAGGTGGTCAATCTGGTGGCCCGGCACATTAAAAAGAGAGTGCCGCATTACGTGCTGCCGAATGCGGTCGGGTTCAAGGAAACGCTGGCGGGCGGCGCTCGCCTCGTCCTGCGGCCGATCGCGGTAACCGGTGAGGATTTGGCCTTTCTGCAATACACCGGCGGCGCCACCGGCTTGGCCAAGGGCGCGATGCTGACCCACCGCAACCTGTTGGCCAACGTGCGGCAGATCGCTGCCTGGATGGGTTCGGCGCTCCGCGAGGGCGAGGAGATCGTCATCACTGCGTTGCCGCTGCACCACCCCTTCTGCCTGATGGTGAACTGCCTGTGCTTCCTCCACTTTGGTGGTTTGAACGTGTTGATCACCAATCCTCACGACATTCCGCTGTTCATGCGGGAAACCCGCCCGTGGAAGTTTACGGCGATCGCCGGGCTGAACACGCTATTCAAAGAGCTGATCAATAACGATAAATTCGCGAGGCTGGATTTTTCCCCGCTGCGGCTGGCGATCAGCGGCGGCGCGGCGATGCAGCGGGCCGTGGCCGACCACTGGCGGACCCTGACCGGCGTGCCGATCCTGGAGGGCTACGGCCTGACCGAGGCTCCGGTGATTTGCGTCAATCCGGTCGATATCGAGAGTTTTACCGGTAGCGTCGGCTTGCCGGTGCCGTCCACCGAGTTGCAACTACGCGACGAGAACGGTCGGGAGGCGCCGCCGGGCGAGCGTGGCGAGCTATGCGTTCGCGGCCCGCAGGTGATGCGCGGCTATTGGCGGCGGCCCGAGGAAACCGCCTACGCCCTCCGCGACGGTTGGCTACTGACCGGCGACATTGCCACCATGGACCCACAGGGCTTTTTCCGCATTGTGGACCGCAAGAAGGACCTGATTCTGGTGTCCGGATTCAATGTGTTCCCCAGCGAAATCGAGCAGGTGGTGGTGGGGTGTCCGGGAGTGTTGGAGGTGGCCTGTATCGGCGTGCCCGACGAGAAGAGTGGCGAGGCGCTTAAGGTGTTTGTCGTCCCCAAACCGGGGATGGAACTGAGCGTCGAGGCGATTCTGGCCCATTGCCGCCAGCATCTTCCCGCCTACAAGCTGCCGCATCGAATCGAGTTCCGCGACAGTCTGCCCAAGTCCAACGGCGGCGTAATCCTGCGGCGCGAGCTGCGCTGAAGCGTCTTCTGCCCTGAACCCGCCATGACCGACCCTGAAAAAATTGTGAACGCGGCGCGTCTGGCTGGGTTGGGGAAACCGCATCGCTTTCTGGAGGTCGGTTTCCGCGCGTTCCGGCACATGGCTACGGAAGCGGAAGTCTTCGTTACCCTGAGCATCCGCGAAATCAAGGGTTAAGCCGGATCGGACGGCCCGGCCTGCTGGAACAGCTCGTCCAGGTAACCGTGAATTTCCTGCTCCAGCTTGTATTTTAGCGTCGCCAGCAGAAAGCCCAGGCGCACGTTGATCCGCAGTGTGCCCGGCTCCAGTTCGATCTGGCCACCGACGCCGGAGCGTTCGAAATACAACGTGTCGTCCTGCCAGTGGTAGCTGAGGTCGTAGCGCTCGGCCAATTGGACGGCAAGGTTTTCCGCAGCTTGGCGCGCCTCATCGAGGGTGAGCGGGTGGTCGCGGTGGATGACGATATGGGACATGGGGTCTTTCCCGTAATAAACACGAGTGTAATGATAGAGTGGCAGGTCTTGGCGGATCGGTAGCTCCGGGGCGGCAGCCAACTCCTTCGGTCATGGCTGGGCCTGCTTTAATCCTTCCTTGGCGCTGGATATTGAGGATACGCTTCTTTCACGCCGCCAAGGTGGCGACCGGGATGAGTCAGCCGTTCATTCGGCCGATCAAATCCAGGTGGTGATGGCGCTCAAGCGGCGAGCCATGCCAGGAAAAATAGTACACTACATCGACAGCGCCGTTGATCCGTGGGAAGTAGTCGCGGGGTTTGAAGCGGAAATAGTGACGGCTGATGTTTTGACGGTTTGCGCGGGATAGCCGATCCTAGTGGTGGTTCCGTCTGACCCGATTTCGGATCAATGATCGGCCGGCGATGTGAAAAAGCGCTATGGAGATGAACTCCAGAGCTTTAGAATGCGGATAGGGATTAGCGTCGAGGAGGGGGGATGTATACCACCTACTTCGGTTTTGACAATAAACCGTTTAAACCGAAAGATCTCAAAGATTATTACCGCAACGATAACTTCGACAGCACTTGCGCCGACATCCTGAATAGTATCCGGGAGCAGCGTGGGTTCGTGCTGCTGACCGGCGAAGCCGGGTTGGGTAAGACGTTGGTGTTGCGCCGGTGCATGGCGGAAGCCGACGACATTTCCTTCATCCTGCTGACTAACGCCACCCTCGATTTTCCCGACATCCTTAACTATTTGTGCACCAGCCTGCAATTGCCGATCGACGATTTGAATGTCGAGCAGCAGAGCAAGCGGGTGTTGGATACCGTGGCTGCGCATGCGCGCCGCAACCAACCGGTCGCCCTGCTGATCGACGATGCCCACCACCTGCGTATTGGCGTACTGGACCACTTGCGGGATTTCGTGGAAACGACGGCGGAGCCCGGTCAGCGCCTGCAAGTCGTGCTGGCGGGTCTGCCGGAAATCGAGGGCAAGTTGCGTCAGCCCGAGTTGCGGCGGTTGAACGAGCAAACCCAGGTTCGTTGCAGTCTCGAACGGCTGATCGGCGTGGAAACCGAGCTGTTTATCAACCATCAGTTCGAAACTGCCGGCTACACGGGTGAAGCTCTTTTCTCCCCCACTGTTATCGAGCGCATCGATCACTACAGCCAAGGGGTCCCACGCGCCATTGCCATGCTGTGCGATGCCATGTTCCTGTTCGCCAGCCTGGAGTCGGGGCGCGAGATCACGCCGGGTCTGGTGGATGAAGCTGCCGGCAACTGCTTTCTCGGTGGACGATCCCAACCGCCGACCGGTACGGTTGCCCCGATCCTGCGGGATGCCGCTGCCAAGACATTGCCGGCGCCCGCAGACGATGGCGCGTTCGGTCTGCGTCTTGACTTGGATCTGCCGCTGGATTTCGACCTCGACCTCGACCTCGATTTCGAGCCTGATCGGACCCTGGCGGTCGAACGGCCGGCGGT
>JBATDL010000348.1:0-4135 GCA_049663445.1 Candidatus Competibacter sp. | reverse complement strand
CACTGTACTGGGGGTGGATTGCAATACGCGCGGCTTAACTGGTCGGGCCGGATTGCCACTGGCCACCATCCAGGGTTCGATGTCGTGAAACACACTGGAGCGGGTGGTAATGACCACACCATCGCCGATGGTGACGCCCGGCGCGATGAACACATCGGCGGTGACCCACACTCGTTCGCCGAGGGTAATTGGGGCAGTGGTCAACGGCATGGCCGAATCGGTGTAATCATGGCTGGCGGTGCAGAGAAAGCTGTATTGGCTGACCGTACTGTGCGCGCCGAGGGCAATACGGTCCACACAGTAGCAATCGACATCAGGTCCCAGACAGCTATAGTCATCCATGACAAGATTCCAGGGTGCCCAGATTTTGGTGGATGGGTAAAGACGAATACCCTTTCCCAGTTTTGCGCCAAATAAACGCGCTATTGCACAGCGCCAACGGTGAAAGGGTCGGGGAGTAGGACAGCACAGCAGCAGCCAAACCAGATTCCACAACGCACGGGCCAGTTTGTTGCTGGAGGAAAGGTGAGTATGGCGGAGCTTGGCGGGCATGGTGTTCAGTGTCCGGCTTCTCCAGCCGCTGCTTTCAGCCGCGCCAGCCGGGTGTTTTCATCCGGGCAGTCGAGCAGGTTCTCGAACAGGTCTTCAAGAATGGCTGGCTGCTCGATTCGCTCCAGCACCAGGGTGCTTTGGTCGGCGGCGGCTTCATCGAAGCGGCGGCGGATCAGTCGCAACAAGGCCCGCCGTTCCGAATTCAAACCTTCCTGCCGGGAGTAGTGCAACATGCCCATGAGAATCTCCTTCTGGGTGCTGCGTGAGAGGTAGTCGCGCTGATTTGAACTAATCCGGCCAATAATCGCCAGTGATCTGTTCGACCGTGAACGGACATAACTCTGGGAAGGTTGCCAATGGCAATCCGGTTTCCAGAGCAGCGTTTTCTCGTGCCTGAGCGTATTCCTTAGCCATCAAATCAGGGATTTTCATCTGCAAGCTCGGACTATCCTCCACCAGAATGTCAACTTGGTGGCGTCCATTCTTAATAGACAGACACCCACTGGTTCCACGTCGCTCAGGTTGATACCGCCATTTGAGAAGATGTATCAGAATGTTGTGTAAATAGCTCCTGAGAGCATGACGATCACGGCGTCCCATGCTCTCAATTTCCTCTGCGATGTTCTCAATATCTAAATCGATACGGTTAAATTCACCCTGACGCATGAGCGCCGCCTGCTGTTGTGTCCACTGGTAAAAGTCAGTTTCATAAGCAGCTATGGTCATTCGCTTGGCTCCCATGCTTTAGCCCCTGAAAGATCAATATACAGAACTGCGTTTGGCGCGTTCTACCTTATTGATAATGGAGGTCAAGCGGGTGGTGAGCCTTGGCAGCCGCAAGTACATCTTCGTCATGGGTCATGGACCGATCCGGTTTCTCGAATTCGATACTTCAGTGTGTTTCGCCTTCTTCGACCTTCGCCTGCAATCGCGCCAGCCAGGCGCTTTCATCCGGGCAGTCGAGCAGGTTCTCGAACAGATCCTCAAGAATGGCCGGTTGCTCGATTCGCTCCAGCATCAGGGTGCTTTGATCGGTGGTGGCTTCACCGAAGCGACGGCGGATCAGTCGCAACAAGGCCCGTCGTTCCGAATTCAAACCTTCCTGCCGACCTTCCTGCCGACCTTCCTGCCGACCTTCCTGCCGGGAGTAGTGCAACATGCCCATGAGAGTTTCCTTCTGGGTACTGCGCGAGAGGTAGTCGCGCTGGTAAACATGCCATTCATCTTCGCTGAGTTGGGCGTAAGCATCGATGAAGTCGACGTATTTGAGCCGTCGCTCTGGATCCGGTTCCAGTCCGGCCAGGCCATCCTGAGCGCTGGCATAGACCGCCAGCCGTTGCTCGGGAGGATAGGCCATGGTGGGCAAAGTGAGCCGAGCAACGATGTTGGTGCTGTCCTGGTAGCGGGCGGCGGATAGGCGGGGCAGCGCACAGGCGATGAAGTGGAAGTTCAAGTAGGTGGTGTGGTCGCTGCCCATCCGCAAGGTGGCGGGATAGGCGCCGGGGTGGAGGAAGATGACCACGGGGATCACTTGGCAGGTGTCAAGCAGTTCGGCGAGGTCGAGGCAATAATGCGCCAGTCGATGGATAGAGAAGCGCTGAGGTTCGGTTTGTTCTTCGATGACGAACAGCAGGGCGGCACGTCGGCCATCGGGCCATTCCACCAGTAGAGGAACATCGAGCTCGCGAAAACGGTCGCCAAGCCGTTCCTTCAGTTGTTCCTGGCGGACTGGCAGAATCCGGGCGGTGCTGAGGTCCACGGCTTCGGTGGTAGCGAAGAATTCCAAGGCTGGGCGTGGGTAGTCCAGAATCAGGTTTTTGAAGTTCTGGTCATGGGTCATGGACCGATCCGGTTTCTCGAATTCGATACTTCAGTGTGTTTCGCCTTCTTCGACCTTCGCCTGCAATCGCGCCAGCCAGGCGCTTTCATCCGGGCAATCGAGCAGGTTCTCGAACAGGCCTTCAAGGACGGCCGGTTGCTCGATTCGCTCCAGCATCAAGGCGCTTTGATCGGCGGTGTTTTCATCGAAGCGACGGCGGATCAGTCGCAACAAGGCCCGCCGTTCTGAGTGCAGACCTTCCTGCCGGCCTTCCTGCTAGCCTTCCTGCCGGCCTTGTTGCAGACCTTGTTGCAGACCTTGTTGCAGACCTTCCTCTTTCCATTGTTGGGTCCAGTCGCGGACTCGTTCGGCTAACATAATACGCACCTCTTCCAGGTCGTTGAGTTCGGGGAATGATACCTGTGGCAGCCGGGTTTGCAGAAATCCTTCGCGCAGCCAGAGTAGCAGGGAGCGGCGTACTTCCCGTTGTTCCGGTTCGCCGAGCCATTCACAACCAGCGCGGCCAGCACCTCACGCACCGTCCTCGGGTCCCCGGCTGTTCTCCAAGCGGATTTCGCCTCAATTCGCCTCGTTCGCTTTATGCAACAGGGCGAGGCCGCGTTCGGTCCGGCCCCGCCCGCGCTCGGCGCGCAGCCGGAAGCGGGTTTCCGCATCGAATTCGGTCAGGAGCAGCGTGGCGGCTTCATCCAGCAGGTGGTTGATGCTGACGCCTCGTTGCTGCGCCAACGCTTTGAGGCGGCGGTGTTTGTCTTCGGGGATGCGCAAGGTCATGGCGGTCATGGCGGGTTTTCCTGGAGAAAGGCTTCGGGCGAAACCACGGACAGGGACGGAAATTTCAGCTCCATGCGCGATACATCACGCAGGTTGCGGGTCACGATGGCGCGGGCAGCGCCCGCTACGGCCAGTTCGACCAAATGGTTATCGGCTTCGTCCGGCAGATTGGGACGCCAGCCGTAGTAGATGCGGGTCCATTGGCAGACGGACAGGAAAATATCCAGGAGTTCATCGCGTTCGGCGCGAGTCAGGCGACATTCCGCAAACAGCGCCTCCCGTCCCAACACGTCTTCGTATTCGGCCAGGAGCGCCGTTCCCATCAGTGGCATGTGGTGACCTTGCAGACAGGCGGCGATCACGGCGTTAGAGGCCCCGACGCCCAAACAGGCGCCGACGAATACGTTGGTGTCCACGACAATGATCATGAAGTCATGGTAGCGTCAGCGCCACCATTCAAGCAACCGATTTCGCCTTTCGCCTTCAATCGCTCATCACGCAATCGGGTTTGTCGCCCTGCCCCAACACCCAGCGATAGACCGAGAGCATTTGCTGGGCGATGCCGGGCCAGCCGAAATTCTGTTCGACGTAGGCCCGACCCCGTCGGCCCATGTCGCGCAGGGTGTCGGGCGGCAGGTTCATCGCTTCACGCAAGGCGGCGACCAGCGGTTCCACGCCGATGTCAATCCACCAGCCGCAGCGATGGGTGAGTAAGCCTTCCCACGGAGCGCCCTTGGTGGTGATGACCGGAACGCCACAGGCCAGCGCCTCCGCGACGACCAGCCCGAAGTTTTCGCTGAAGGTGGGCAAGACGAACACCTCCGCCGAACGATACAACGCTTCTTTTTCGTCCCCGTATACGACGGAACCGGGGAATTCAAAATCATCCTGTAATCCGGCGTGCTGGATCGCGGCTTCGACGATTTTTTGATGTCCGCCTTCGTCGGGGCCGGCGATGATCATTTTCCAGCC
>JBATDL010000347.1:0-2973 GCA_049663445.1 Candidatus Competibacter sp. | reverse complement strand
AAGTCCCGGCGTTTCTGGCGTTGTACGAACGGGAGAGTCGGGATTTCGCGGCGTTTTATCGGGCGGCGGAAGTCATTGGACAGTTGCCGCCGCCGGAGCGGGAAGCACGGTTGCGGATGCTGTCGGTGCTGTCCCGGCTTGCGGCAAAACCAGCCCCACTGTTTTCATCGAACTGATAGCGACCCATTCATAAAGCCCACTGGATCGAACATGCAGGCAATCGACGCGGTACCCCTCCTCGAAGTTCGCGACCTGTCCGTCTCCTTCGGCGCGACCACGGCGGTCAAGCAGGTGTCGTTCACGCTGGAGCGCGGCCAAACCCTGGCGCTGGTCGGGGAGAGCGGCTCCGGCAAGTCGGTGTCGGCGCTTTCCATCCTGCAACTGCTGCCCTATCCCCATGCCCGGCATCCTGGTGGGAGCATCCGCCTGCGCGGCGAGGAGCTGGTCGCTGCGGCGCCGGCTCGATTGCGCGAGGTGCGCGGCAATCAGATCGCCATGGTGTTCCAGGAACCGATGACCTCGCTCAACCCACTGCATTCCATCGAAAAGCAGATCGGGGAAACGCTGTGGTTGCACAAGGGATTGAGCGGCGACGCGCTCAGGGCGCGGATCGTCGAGCTGTTGGACCTGGTCGGTTTGCCCGACGCCGCGCATCGCCTGAACGCCTTGCCGCATGAACTGTCCGGCGGCCAGCGCCAGCGAGTGATGATCGCCATGGCCCTGGCCAACGATCCCGACATCCTGATCGCCGACGAGCCGACCACCGCCTTGGATGTCACCATCCAGGCCCAGATTCTCAAACTGCTCAAGGAATTGCAGGCACGGCTCGGCATGGCCATTCTGTTCATCACCCATGATCTGAGCATCGTCCGCAAGATGGCCGATCAGGTGTGCGTGATGCAGGCCGGCGAAGTGGTGGAGACCGGTGCGGTCGCCGAGTTGTTCGCCAACCCGCGACATCCCTATACCCGGCAATTGCTGGCCGCCGAGCCCAGAGGCGAGCCGCCGCCGGAAAGCGACGATGCGCCGGAAGTCATGGCCGGCGACGATCTCAAGGTTTGGTTTCCGCTCAAGCGAGGATGGCTGGGGCGAGTGGCCGATCACGTCAAGGCGGTCGATGGGGTCAATGTCCGGGTGCGGGAAGGGCAGACCCTGGGCGTGGTGGGGGAGAGCGGTTCCGGCAAAACCACCCTGGGACTGGCGCTGCTGCGGCTGTTGTCCAGCAAGGGCGCGATCTGTTTCCAGGGCCAGCGCATCGATGAGCTGTCTGGCAAGACGCTGCGCCCGTTGCGCAAGTCCATGCAGATCGTGTTTCAGGACCCGTTCGGTTCGCTCAGTCCCCGGTTGTCGGTCGGTGAAATTGTCGAGGAAGGCTTGTTGGTGCATGGATTGGCCGGGGACCGCGCCGCCCGCCGCGCCTGGATTGCTCAAGCGTTGGAGGAAGTCGGGTTGGACCCGGACACCCAGGATCGTTATCCGCACGAATTCTCCGGCGGTCAGCGCCAGCGCATCGCCATTGCCCGCGCCCTGGCCCTGCAACCACGACTGTTGGTGCTCGACGAGCCGACCAGCGCCTTGGACGTGTCGGTGCAAGCGCAAATCGTCGATTTGTTGCGCGAATTACAGCGTCGCTATCGGCTGGCCTATATCTTTATCAGCCACGATCTACGGGTGGTGCGGGCGCTGGCCAATCATCTGCTGGTGATGAAGAACGGCCGGGTGGTGGAAGCGGGTCCGGCGCGGCGGGTATTCGAGCAACCGGAACATCCCTATACCCAAGCCCTGCTGGCGGCGGCCTTGAATCTGGAAGCGACGGGTAATGGGGTGGTGGCAATCTGATGGCGAACGGAACCGAGAATACCGAACCGGAGTGGGTAGCCTTGTTCACCGACGGCGCTTGTTCCGGCAACCCCGGTCCTGGCGGTTGGGGTGCCTTACTCCGCTACCAGGGACATGAGAAAGAACTGTCCGGCGGCGAGGCGGCCACCACCAACAACCGTATGGAGCTGCTGGCGGTCATTCATGGCCTGGAGGCGCTGAAGCGGCCGATGCGGGTGCGGATTTGCACCGACAGCCAGTATGTGATGAAGGGCATCACCGAATGGCTAACCGCCTGGAAACGGCGCGGCTGGAAAACCGCCGACCGCCAGCCGGTCAAGAACGTCGATCTCTGGCAACGATTGGAAGCCGCCCTAACCCCGCATCAGGTGGAATGGGAATGGGTGCGCGGGCACAGCGGCCATCCCGAGAACGAGCGAGTGGATCAACTGGCACGGGCGGCGGTTTCCCGCATCAAAGCAGGCGGAGTTTGAACGGAGCGATGGGTATGCACGAACGGCAAATTGTGCTCGACACGGAAACCACCGGCCTCGATCCCGCTCAAGGGCATCGGGTCATCGAAATCGGTTGCATTGAACTGCGGAACCGGCGGCTGACCGAGCAGCGCTTCCACGTCTACCTGCGACCGGAGCGCGCCATCGACGAAGGAGCCATGAAGGTTCACGGTCTGACCAACGAGTTCCTCGCCGACCAGCCGCGCTTTGCCGAGATCGCCGATCAGTTCCTGGAGTTCGTCCGGGGCGCCGAGCTGATCATCCACAACGCGCCTTTCGATCTGGGCTTTCTCAACCGCGAGTTGCAACGCTGCGGGCGCGACCAAAGCGCGCTGGAGCAGCTTTGCACGGTCGAGGATACCCTGTTGCTGGCTCGCCAGCGCCATCCCGGCCAGCGCAATAACCTGGATGCCCTGTGCAAGCGCTACGGCGTCGACAACGCACAGCGTACTTTGCACGGGGCTCTGCTCGATGCGGAGATTCTGGCCGACGTCTATTTGGCGATGACTCGCCAGCAGGATTCGCTGTTTGTTCAGGAGAGCGCGGCCACGGTGCGGCGCAACGAGGAAAGTCGACGGGCGGCGCCGCCTCGGAATCGGCCGCCGCTGCCGGTGCTCCGCGCCAGCGCCGAGGAGTGCGC
>JBATDL010000346.1:0-7919 GCA_049663445.1 Candidatus Competibacter sp. | reverse complement strand
GGGCGGCCGTGCTGCTGGGATTGCCGGCGATGGCCGGCGTGGTGGTCGGTCTGGCCGCGATGCTGGGCGATCTGCTGTCGAGCTTCGGCAAGCGGCGGCTGGGCATGGCGGCCAGCAGTATGGCCTTCGGGCTGGATCAGATTCCGGAGGCGCTGTTGCCGCTGCTGGCGGTGTCAGTGCAGTTCGACCTCGCCTGGTCGGCGATGGCCTGGATTGTGGCTGGTTTCATTATGCTGGAACTGGTGCTGTCGCGGCTGCTGTACTGGCTCGGCATCCGCAAGCGGCCCTACTAGGCCGGTTGCGCCCGCAGGTGGTGCAGGGTGATTTCCGGCGGGCAGTTGAAGCGAACTCCAACCACCGAAGATCCTGATCCCGCTGAGGTATAGCCCTGCATCTGGTGGTAGCGCCAGGCGCCGCGACAGAACCGGCGTGGGCAGTCGGCGTTGGTCATCAGCGCGACGCCGCCCGGCAGGCAGATCTGACCGCCGTGAGTATGTCCACTTAGCATCAGATCGAAACCGGCGTGAGCAGCCAGCCGGTAGGGTTCCGGCGAATGCGACAGCAGGATGGCGAGGGCGTCCGGAGGGATGTTTTGGGCGGCTTTGTCGAAGTTGTCCACCTGAAAGAAGTGCGGATCGTCGATGCCGGCCAGATGGATGAAGGCGCCGCCGCGCTCCAGGATCACCGACTCGTTGAGCAGCACGCCGATCCCCAGCGCCTCGATATCGGGCACCATGCGGATGGAATCGTGGTTGCCCAGAATGGCATAGATCGGGCCGCGCAGATGTGGCCGCACCTGGGCCAGCGCCTCGATGGCGGCCTCATGGGAACCATGGGTTTTGGCCCGGAAGTCGCCGGTCATCACGCAGACATCGTAGCGCACCTGCTCCAAGCGCTCGATCAGCGCGGCCGGGTAACCGCCGTCCATGTCCAAGTGCAGGTCGCTGAGGTGGAGCAGGGTGAAATCGTGCAGGGCTTCCGGCAGTTCGGGAATAACAACTTCATTGTGGTTGATCTGGATGGCGATGGCGTTACGCACCCCTCGGCGATACAGTCCCAGGCAATGCAGGCTTAGGCGGAGGAGGCTGTGGATCGAGTACCAATTCTCGATGTGGAAAAAAGTCCGGCCATGCCCGAACACTTGGGTAGCATGATCGATTTCGATGCCGAGGCGTTGCCGCAAGTGCACCCGTCCGATCCTTTTTTCCAGCCGCTTCAGTTCGACCGTTTCCCGGTCGACGATCACACTGCTTGCGGGACGCGCGCCAAGCGGTTTGGATAAGGGGGAGTCGTCGTGAGTGGAAGATTTTTTCATGATGGATTTTCCCAGGGCATCCGCGCTCCAGGCCATGTTAACACCGTCGGAACGATACTGCGCGAAGGTGGGGCCAGCGGCAAAAAGCGCGGTACGAGCGTAACCTGGAAGTCGGTGATCTCGCCGCTGGATCACAGCCGTTGCGCGAGTACTTCGGCGATTTCGGCGTCGCTCAATACCAGCGGATTGGTTTTCATGCTGCCGCCGCGCGAGTGGGCGACGACATGCGCGAAGTCGTTCTCCTGAATCCCGTAGGCGTTTAACCGGGGTAGCGCCAATCGTTCGGTCCATTCATCCAGCAACGCCAGCAGAGCGGCGTGCCCTTCTTCATGACTGGGGAAATGCCGTCCATGCAGAAGGTCGCCGGCTCGAGCGTACTTGCGCCAGGCTGGATTGCCAGGATCGCGTTCCCGCAACGCGGCTAGATTGGCACGGGTGGCGGCACCGACCAGGGTGCCGCAAACCACGCCGTGCGGGATCGGGAAGAACGCGCCTAGTGGTGAGGCCAGACCGTGGACCGAACCCAGACCGGCCTGGGCCAGGCAGATGCCCGACAGCAGGGCAGCATAAGCCATGCGGGCGCGGCCAGTAGCGGCATTTTCTCCAGCCTCGTACCAAGCGAACAAGCCATCGCGCACCGCCTTTAACCCGCTTTCCGCCAGCGCGTCGGTGAAGGGGTTGGCCTTGATGGAGACGTAGGATTCCAGCAGTTGCGTCAGCGCGTCCATGGCGTTGGCGGCGATCTGCGGCGGTGGGCAGGTCGTCAGCAGGTCCGGGTCGAGCAGGGCGTATTCCGGCACCAGTTTGTCGTGGCGGAAGGATTTTTTGAAACCGTTCGGACCGCGCACGCTCAACACGGCATTCTTGGTCGCTTCGCTGCCGGTGCCGGCGGTGGTGGGCACGGCGATGAATGGCAGGGTCGGACCGTGATAGGGTTTTTCCGGTCCGACTCCTTCCAGATAATCCATGACCGAATCGCCGCCCGACAGCAGGCCGGCTATGGCTTTGGCGGCATCCACTACACTGCCGCCGCCGATGCCGGCAACCGCCGCGATGCCCGTGCCGTGAAATTGCCCAACCGCTTCGTCTACGAGCTGCGGCGAGGGCTCGTCATCGACCCGCACCTGTTCCCAGGCGATGCCGGCTTTGTCCAGCGCCGCCCGCAGTGCGGGCCAATGTGAGGATTCGAGGAAAGAGCGCTGGCCGGTGACCAGCAGAACCCGGTTACCGTATTGGGCGATCAGGTCGGGGAGTTTTTTAATGCCGCCGCCGCCGAATTCAATGCGCGGCAGGCGGGCGATGGAGAACGGCTGGATCATGGGCGGTTGCTCCAGGGAGCGGAGGCGGGAAGTACGGCGGCGAGAGGCTGTGATCGTCCCGCTCCAGGCGGAGCGGGACGGTTGGCAAGAACTAGAACCCGTACAGCGCCTTGTATTCGGCGTCGCGGCTGGCGATCAGTTGGGCGAGGTTCAGGACGACCTTGCACTGTTTCCAGGTGGCGTCGTCCTGCATCTTGCCGTCGATCATCACCGCGCCGCTGCCGTCCGGCATCGCTTCGACCACGCGCTTCGCCCAGGCGACTTCCTCCGCCTTCGGGCTGAATACCTGCTTGGCGATGGCGATTTGGTTGGGATGCAGGCTCCAAGCGCCGACGCAGCCCATCAGGTAGGCGTTACGGAACTGATCTTCGCAGGCGGTCAGGTCGGCGATGTCGCCGAACGGGCCGTAGAAAGGCAGGGCGCCGACGCTGGCGCAGGCATCCACCATCTTGGCCATGGTGTAATGCCACAAATCCTGCTGTGCGGTGGGACGCGGGGCATCGGGATTCTTCGGGTCGGGATCGGTGCGCACCACATAATCGGGATGGCCACCGCCGACCCGGGTGGTCTTCATCCGCCGCGACGCCGCCAAGTCGGCGGGACCCAGGCTCATACCCTGCATCCGGGAACTGGCGTTGGCGATTTCGTCCACGTTCGCCACGCCGAGCGCGGTTTCCAGGATGGCGTGAATCATCAACGGCTTCTTGACGTTGTACTTGGCTTCCAGTTGCGCCAGCAGTTGATCGGCGAAATGGATGTCCCAGGCACCCTGAACTTTGGGCAGCATGATCACGTCCAGCTTGTTGCCGATCTCGCCGACCAGCCGGATCAGATCGTCGAGGAACCATGGGCTGTCGAGACTGTTGACCCGAGTCCAGAATTGGGTGTTGCCGAAATCCACGTTTTTACCGATCTGCACCAACCCTTCGCGGGCGGCTTCCTTGCGGTCGATCGGCACGGCGTCTTCCAGATTGCCCAGCATGATATCCACGGTCTTGGCGATGTCCGGCACCTTGACCGCCATCTTGGGGTTGCTGGGATCGAAGAAATGAATCATTCGCGAGGGTAATACCGGAATCTCGCGGAGTGGTTCGGGGGCGCCAACGACCTTGGCTTTAAAAAAATCGCGGGGACTGCGTAGCATGGTTTTCCCTCCCGGGTTTTAGCGACCTTCGTATTTATAAATGAGTTGTTGGGCGGCGACGGTTGGCGGAATATGTCCGTTAACCACCGCCTCCTCGATCTCGGCGCGAATACTGCCCACGCCGGCGTGGCTGAAGAAGCTGGTGCGCAGGTGTTCCTCGACCATCGAGTACACCCAATCCAGGGTCTGTTGCTGGCGGCGCTTTTCGAAGACGCCACTGGCAGCCGTCTGCTGGCGAAAATCACGGACGACCTGCCAGATGGCGTCGATACCCTCGCCGTGCGCCGCCGAACAGGTGTAGGCGCGGGTATACCAGCCTTTGGTGGCCGGGGCGAGATAGTGCAGCGCCCGGTTATAGTCCACCTTGGCGGCGTTGGCGCGAATTTTATTATCGCCATCCGCCTTGTTGACCAGCAGGGCGTCCGCCAACTCCATGATGCCCTTTTTGATGCCCTGCAACTCGTCGCCGGCCCCGGCCAACATCAGCAGCAGGAAAAAATCCACCATCGAGCGCACGGTGGTTTCGCTCTGGCCCACGCCGACCGTTTCCACCAGAGTGACATCGAAACCGGCCGCCTCGCAGATAAGCATGGTTTCACGGCTCTTGCGGGTGACGCCGCCCAGAGTGCCGCTGGAAGGGGAGGGGCGAATAAAGGCGCGGATGTCGCGCGAGAGCAGTTCCATCCGGGTTTTATCGCCGAGAATGCTGCCGCGCGTCACCGTACTACTGGGGTCCACCGCCAGCACCGCCACCTTGTGGCCCTGTTCGCAGAGATGGAGGCCCAAGGCTTCGATGAAGGTGCTTTTACCGACGCCGGGCACCCCGGTAATGCCGATTCGGATCGAGTTGCCGGTTCTCGGCAGGAGTTGCCGCAGCACTTCCTGGCCCATGTCGAAATGTGCGGGAGAGTTGCTTTCCACGAGAGTGATGGCCTGCGCCACGATATTGCGGTCGCTGGCCAATACTCCGGCTACGTATTCATCCACCGTCAGTCGACGCCGGCGCGGGGTTTTCGGGCGCGGTGTCGCTGCACTGGCCTGACCGGGGATGCCGTCGTGGCCACCATCGATGCCAGACATGACCGACGTGGTGAATTCTTTGCCGGCATTTGGAGGAACCCAGTCGGGTTTGTGATTTTTTCCACTCATGGCTTTTGAATTTCGTTCTGAGGGTAGGGTGAAAGGTTAAAATCAGAAATAAACTTGTGGTCTCTTTGGTTTTTTGAGATGAAGGATGAGTTCAAAGTGAGCGCTGTTGCCGCAATCAAACTATCGGCAATCAGCAAACCGTGACTTAAACGGTAGAGACGGAGTAATTCAACGGCTTTTTCTGAGATGGCCTCATTCAATTTAATGGCTTGGAATAATTTAAGAAACTTATCCAGTTTGCGAAGTTCGGATTTGTTGCGACAACCAACCATTAATTCCAGTTGAGTCACAATGCTGATGGCAAGTATATAAGTATTACTTAATTGGGTCTGTTTTAGAAAATCGATAGCATTCTTGAATGCCACGACCAGCGTCAATTAGAATGTCCGTATCAACGATTATTAAATCGTTCACATGCTTTCGCCCCACTCGGATTTCCTGGTTTTTCGAATCCAGTTTGAGCTGTCAAATAAATCTTGTCGGTTACTCCACATGCCAATGAAGGGTTCGCTTTCCAGATTTGCTTGATCGGGCTTCTGAGTAGCGCGATCAATTTTATAGCGCTGCTGCAGGAAGGCGATGAAATCGGCTACTTGTTGTTGAGCCTCGACGGGTAAGGAAAAATATTCATCAAATAATTTCTGATGGGTCATTTTGAGCTCCGAATCAAAGTCATGTGACTATAGACTTCCTAATTCTGATCCGGACATGCCATATTAAGTAACTTTTTGATTTTTCAGGTTATCAAAATAGGTTTTTACATAATTTAGGCAAAATCAATAAGATGCTTAATATCCTGAGTCCAAATTACTATTAGCAAGACTATATGTAGTTACGCATTGCGTGCCAGCATTACACTGCGTCAGAAACCGTAGTGTAGGGCAGATTAGTGCGCAAGTCTGTAACCCGTCGATTGCAGAGCTGTTCAATTTCCGGCGGGTTACGCTGCGCTAACCCACCCTACATGCTACATGTACGTGCAGCTACCAATCAACAAGCTTACTTTTAGGGCTTGGCCAATTTTGTTTAAGTAAGTTAAAAACTTCATTGACTCATTGTTCATCATGTTCAGCTTGAAAACCTACATAATTGTTTCCAGCAATCCAAGTTTCAAGACGGAATGCAGTACTTTCCAAGCTTCTGTTACCTACTATATCGGATAGATATGCAACGCCATCTTTTCTTACACGGAGTTGCCAATGCTGGGTATCGACTACTGAGCCGACAAGGCGAGCAACGTTTTTACGGGTGAATTGTGCAGGATCATTCAAATCTATCGTAAACATAATAAAATTATATTTAGAAAATCTAAGCTCGTTTACAGTCAACGTTCAGCGCTGGAGCATAGCGGAGAGTTGAATTTAGCGGGGTGGGCAATGCCCACCCCGCCATCCCTCACATCACCCTCATGCCGCCAGGCGTTCGTTCAACTCCATCAGCACCTTCTGCGCGGCGACCGGAACCACCGTGCCGGGGCCGAAGATAGCGGCGGCGCCATTCGCCCTGAGGTACTCGTAATCCTGGGCGGGAATCACGCCGCCGATGACGACCATAATATCCTCGCGGCCCAGCTTCTTCAGTTCCCCGATCAGTTGCGGCAACAGAGTCTTGTGACCGGCGGCCAGCGAACTCATGCCGACTACATGCACGTCGTTCTCCACCGCTTGGCGGGCGACTTCTTCCGGGGTCTGGAACAGCGCGCCGATATCCACGTCGAAGCCGAGGTCGGCGAACGCGGTCGCGATCACCTTGGCGCCGCGGTCATGCCCATCCTGGCCAATTTTGGCGACCAGAATACGCGGCCGGCGACCTTCGTTCTGTTCGAACTCGTCGGCCATCTGTCGGACCTTGGCGATCTCCTCGGCCTCGCCGAACTCACTGCCGTACACGCCGGAAATGGCGCGAATGATCGCCTTATGCCGGCCAAACACCTTCTCCATCGCATCGGAGATTTCGCCCAGACTGGCGCGGGCGCGGGCGGCTTCCACCGCCTTCTCCAGCAAATTGCCGGAGCCAGCCTGGGCGGCTTCGGTAATCGCGTTCAGGCAGGCTTTCACCTTGGTCTCGTCGCGGTTGGCGCGCAGTTTCTGCAGGCGTTGCACCTGCGATTCGCGCACCGCCGTATTGTCGATGCTGAGGATGTCCAGCGGGTCTTCCTTAGGTAACCGGTACTTGTTGACGCCGACGATGGTTTCCTTGCCGGAGTCGATATGCGCCTGCTTCCGTGCCGCCGCTTCCTCGATGCGCATCTTGGGCAGCCCGGTCTCGATCGCCTTGGTCATGCCGCCCAGACTCTCGACTTCCTGGATATGACCCCAGGCCCGCTTGATCAACTCGTTGGTCAACGCCTCGACATAGTAGGAACCGCCCCACGGGTCCAGCACCTTGCAGATCGCCGTTTCGTCCTGAAGATAAAGCTGAGTGTTGCGGGCGATGCGCGCCGAGAAATCGGTCGGTAGCGCAATCGCTTCGTCCAGGGCGTTGGTGTGCAGCGACTGGGTATGGCCCAGTGCCGCCGCCAGTGCCTCGACGCAGGTACGGGCGACATTGTTGAACGGATCCTGCTCGGTCAAGCTCCAGCCCGAAGTCTGGCTATGCGTCCGCAAGGCCATCGACTTGTCGTTCTTTGGATTGAACTGTTTGATGATCTTGGCCCACAGTAACCGCCCGGCGCGCATCTTGGCCACTTCCATGAAGTAGTTCATGCCGATGGCCCAGAAGAACGACAGCCGAGGTGCGAAGGTATCGATGTCCATGCCGGCCTTGACGCCGGTGCGCACGTATTCCAGACCGTCCGCCAGCGTATAGCCCAGTTCCAGATCCGCCGTCGCCCCGGCTTCCTGCATGTGATAGCCGGAGATCGAGATGCTGTTGAACTTCGGCATCTCCTTGGAGGTGTAGGCGAAGATGTCGCCGATGATGCGAATCGACGGATCGGGCGGATAAATATAGGTGTTGCGCACCATGTACTCTTTCAGAATGTCGTTCTGAA
>JBATDL010000345.1:0-2071 GCA_049663445.1 Candidatus Competibacter sp. | reverse complement strand
GGTCAGTCCCTCTTTTCCCTTCCCGCCTTATCCGGAGAGGCGGCTTACAGTGGTTTGAGCCCAGTGCCCGGTGCTGGGCGTGAGTCGAAAAACCCTCTCCAGCATCTTGAATGGCCGCGCCGGCATTAGCCCCGAGATGGCACTCCGGCTATCCCTGGCCTTCGGCACGTCGGCGGAGAGTTGGCTAAACCAGCAAGCCATGTTCGATCTTTAGCAAGTAGAACAGCGCCAGCCCGCGCTAAACATCAAGAAACTCGTGCCTGGCGGAGTAAAGTCTAACCCAGGCATGGAACCGTCGCACTGATGATCTTTAAACATTTAATTCCGGTATACTGAGGGAGCTATTTCACCCTCTTTGAAGTTGCCGATCTTCTGTCAGTGCTTCTGTCCATGCTGATGCTTCGACGCTTCAAGGATTTGCACACGACGGTTCGGGAACCATGGGATGGGATCAGCCGTCTGGTCCAGTGACTTGTGCCGTTCTGGTCATACACCTTGCCTGTTTCCCGATCAGCATACTGCTGTATAACTCAACCATCGGGGAGTTATGCGGAACTGCGTAATTATTAGTAGTCGCGGACGCTTCGCGCTGCGGATGAATGGAGATATCGCAAAAGTTTTGTCCCGAGGTGTGCTGATTGTAGGATCAGCCATCCATTTATGGGTGCAACTAATATCGAGGAGTTTTTACTCCTAGCCTTTTGGCTTGCCCGGTAACGGGCGTTACTCTGTATCACTAGAATAGGCACCTCGGGACACCTAATTTAGAGAGAATCATGGCATTATCAGATAATATTTGGTGGACAAGGAAAGCGCGCATACAAGCAGAAAAACGACTTCTATCAAGTGCGTTTCAGGCACAAATATTATTGCTCTGGTATTCATTCTGCTCAGTCGCAGCTTCCATTTACTACTTGAAGTTTAATGCGCAAAGCGAATATGCTGGAGTTGCTTGGGTGGTGTTTTCTACTTTGGTGCTGTGTATTTCTGGGTTTATAAATGGCCTTGGATACAAGGAAAGGGCTGCGCTCGTTAAAGATAGTTATGAAGCACTCAATGGGCTATATCAAAGAGCAAAAGAAAATTCTTGTAGCACAACCGAATATTGTAGCACAACCGAATTGGCAAATGAATATGAGAGCATACTAAGTATTTGTGAAAATCATACGGATATTGATTATCAATTGGCGTTGTGCAACACATACCTTGGCCATAACAATCCAGATGATAGCAATAATGGATTAGACAGAAAGCCTACTAAATATATCTGGGCTCTTGTTATTTGCTACCATATCAAAAGACTAATATTACTAAGCGGACTTTACATTCTGCCAATAATTCTATTTTTACTAATGGAGATCAATAATGTCAGTCAGGGAAAGATTTGAACACCACTTTTCAGAGAGTAATCTAAAATCACTGTACCAAGATCTTATTGTTCTATCAACTACTACTGGGATTGATAATTTAAACCAGAAGTCATTTTGGCCAACTATTAATGACCAAGTTAGGATTATTTCCAATAAAGCATTGAGAGATACATATAAGTTCACTAAATACAAACTCAAGCTTATTAGCAAGGGCAGAGGAAAAGCGCCTAGAGAAATATCAATCCCGACAATTAGAGATCGCATCGCTTTAAGGGCTATATGTAACTTCCTAGTTGAGCAATATAAAGATTCCGTTAATTTTGAATTGCCACAATATATGGTTAAAAAGGCAAAAGATGAGATTCAATCCAAAAAGTACGATGGATTTATAAAGCTTGATGTGTCTAATTTCTACCCTACTATAAAGCATAAGGAGTTGTTGGGAAGGCTGCGCAGAAAAATACGAAACCCTGAAATTCTAAATTTTATTGAAAGAGCAATTCAAACACCCACTGTATCTAAATCATCGCCTATAGATAAGACGCCAACTTTAGGCATACCGCAGGGTTTGTCTATTTCGAATGTTCTTGCTGCAATATATTTGCTTAACATTGACAAAAAATTATTAGGCGACACCAATATTGCATATCATCGTTACGTTGATGATGTATTTATACTATGCGAATATCAGAACGTACAAA
>JBATDL010000344.1:0-2209 GCA_049663445.1 Candidatus Competibacter sp. | reverse complement strand
GTGCAGCACTGGGCTGAACTCGAACCGCTCCGCCGTTACGGCACCCTGACTGCCCTGGTACTGGAATTGACGGCGACGCTAACGGATGAAGCGCTCAATATGTTCGAGCATCTGATCGCGAGCTTGTTCAAGAAGACAGAGCGCGCGCACGCTGATGAATTTCACCGCAGCGGCAAGGCCATCAACGAGAAACTGCGGCTCTATGCGCGGATCGGCGAGGCGCTGATCGCGGCCAGGGCCGTGGGCGGCGATGCCTTTGCCGCGATTGAGGGTGTCCTGCCGTGGAACCGATTCGAATCGACGGTGGCGGAAGCTCATCAGCTCGCACAGCCAGAGGCGTTTGATGGCCTGGCGCTCTTGGATGACCGGTACGCGAGCGTGCGCAAGTTCGCGCCCCTGTTGCTGGCGGAATTTGAGTTTCATGCCGCGCCGGTGGCTACGGATCTCCTGCGGGGCCTTGATCTGCTGCGCGAACTCAATGCCAGTGGCAAACGCGCGATGCCCGAGGTTGTACCCACGAGCTTTGTAAAACCCCGTTGGCGTCCGCATGTGTTTCGGCCGGGAGGCTTGATCGATCGACATTTCTATGAGCTATGCACCCTCTCGGAACTGCGCGATCGGCTGCGCGCCGGCGACGTGTGGGTACAGGGAAGCCGACAGTACCGGGATTTTGAGAGCTTTCTGATCCCGAACGATGTCTTCGTGCAGATGCAGCAAGAGCCGCTGCCACTCGACATCGACACCGATCTGTCCTCCTACATGACCGAGCGTCGGCAATGCCTGCAAACCAAGATGGACGACGTGGCAGCCAAGGCGCGAAATCAGGCCTTACCGGATGTCTCGCTCGCGGATGGCAAGCTACGCATTTCACCCCTGAAGAAGAACACGCCGGCGTCCGCAGTTGCGTTCTCCGCACAGGCGTACACGTTGATGCCCCACGTCAAGATCACGGAACTGCTCTCGGAAGTGGACGGCTGGACCCATCTTGCCGATCACTTTGTACACTTGCGCACGTTGGCACCCCCGAAGCATCGGCACGCGTTGTTGACGGCGGTGCTCGCCGATGGCATCAATCTGGGGCTCGCGCGCATGTCCGAGGCCTGTCGTGCGATGAGCTGGCGGCAGCTCACTTGGGCGGCGGACTGGCCTATTCGAGATGAAGGCTACGCCCGGGCGCTCGCCGAATTAATCGATGCGCAGCACCGGCAGCCCCTGTCCGCTCATTGGGGAGCCGGCACCACGTCGTCATCCGATGCACAGTTCTTCCGCGCCGGCGGGCGCGGTGAGGTCCGCAGTCACGCCAATCTGCACTACGGCCAAGATCCCGGCGTAAAGTTCTACACCCACCTTTCCGATCAGTTCGGACCCTATCACACGAACGTCATCGCGGCGACCGCCCATGAAGCGCCACACGTCTTGGACGGGCTGCTCTACCACGAAAGCAGTCTCGTCATTGACGAGCACTACACCGACACCGGTGGATTCTCGGATCATCTTTTCGCCGTGTGTCGCCTGCTCGGCTTTCGCTACGCACCGCGTATCCGCGATCTCAAGAAGAAACGCCTCTACACGATACCCGGCGTGATCGTGCCGCCAGAACTGGTGCCCTGGGTGGCCGGCCCGATTCATATGAAGGCGATCCAGGACCACTGGCCGGACATTCTGCGCCTGGTGATGTCGATCAAAACCGGCACGGTGACGGCCTCGGTCATCCTGCGCAAGCTCGCCGCCTATCCCCGCCAGAACGGTCTGGCCCATGCCCTGCGTGAACTTGGGAAGCTCGAGCGCACCCTCTTCACGCTCGACTGGTTGCAGGACCCTGAGTTGCGCCGTCGCAGCCATGTCGGACTCAACAAAGGCGAGCAGCAAAACGCGCTGCGACGGGCCGTGTTCTTTAACCGACTCGGGGAAATCCGGGACCGTTCCTACGAAAATCAGCGCTATCGGGCGAGCGGCCTCAATCTACTGGTCGCCGCCATCATCCTGTGGAACACCGTCTACCTGCAACGCGCCGTGGACTACCTGCGAACGCAAGGGATTGAACCCGGACCGACGGATCTCGCGCACCTGTCGCCGCTGGGCTGGGCGCACATCAACCTAACCGGCGATTACCACTGGGAAGTCGAGCCATCGATGGGGCCGGACCCGTTCAGACCTTTGCGGGCCACGGACTTCGCCATGGCGGCTTAGGGTGCGTTAAATTCCGTTT
>JBATDL010000343.1:0-4890 GCA_049663445.1 Candidatus Competibacter sp. | reverse complement strand
AGCGCGCCCAGCGTCGCCAGTCCGCCCTGTTCGACCAGTTCCTGGCCCACCTGCGGCCCAACGAATTCGGCCCGCGCCAGCGTGGCGCCCGCGCCGCCCTCGGCATCCTGCAAGGCGCGCAGCACCTCGTTGCTCAGGGTGGCGGCGTTACGCTGGTCGTGCGGCGGGATGCGGATCAGCACATCCTTGGAAGTGCCGAAGTGCTGAGTCTGGGCGTCGCCGAAACCGGCCTTGGCCAGGGTTGCGCGCACCATGGGGATTCCCACCGATTCCGAGTATTGCACTTCGATCACCGTGCCGCCGGTGAAGTCCAGCCCCAGGTTCATGCCCCGGATCAGCAACGAGCCGACCGCGATCAGCAGCACGGCGATGGACCAGCCCATCGCCAGTTTGCGCCAACGCAGAAAGTCGATATTGGTGTTGTAAAGGTTCAAACGCCACATAGGAGCCATTTCCCGTGCCGACGGATCAGACGGCCAGTTTTTGCAGCTTGCGGCCGCCGTAGATGAAGTTGACCAGTGCCCGCGAGCCGGTGACCGCAGTGAACATCGAAGTCAGGATGCCGATGCTGAGCGTGACCGCGAAACCCTTGATCGGACCGGTGCCGAAGCCGAACAGCATGATCGCCGCGATCAGGGTGGTCAGGTTGGAGTCGAGGATGGTGTCGAAGGCCCGGTCGAAGCCGGCGTGGATCGCCGCCTGCGGGCTGTTGCCGTTGCGCAGTTCCTCGCGGATACGTTCGTAAATCAGCACGTTAGCGTCAACCGCCATGCCCATGGTCAGCACGATACCGGCGATGCCGGGCAGGGTCAGCGTGGCCTGTAGTATGGACAACACGGCCACGATCAGCACCACGTTGGCAGCCAGCGCGGCGGTGGCGATGGCGCCGAACCATCGGTAGCGCCCGATCATGAATCCAGCGATCACCAGCAGCGAGACCATGGCGGCACGGAAGCCCTGCACGATGTTTTCCTTGCCGGCGCTGGGGCCGACGGTGCGCTCCTCGATGATCTCGATCGGGCTGGCCAGCGCGCCGGCCCGCAGCAACAGGGCTAGATCACGGGCCTCGCGGGTGCTGTCCAGCCCGGTGATCTGGAAGCGCCGGCCCAGCCGGTCGCGGATAGTGGCGATGTTGATCACTTCCTCGATCGTGTAGGCGGTTTTCTTCAACTCGCCATCCACTCGCTTGGTCTCGGTCTTGTTTTCGATGAATACCACGCCCATGCGCTTGCCGATGTTGTCCTTGGTGGCGTCCTCGAAGCGCTTGGCGCCCTTGCCGTCCAAGGTGACGAACACCGCCGCCCCGCCGCTTTGCTGGTCCAGTCCGGAGGCGGCGTCGACGATGGAGTCACCGGTTAGCATCACCCGCTTTTGCAGCAGCACTGGGCGGCCCTCACGGTCCTTGTACAGTCGCGAGTTGAGCGGGATGCGGCCGGTGGCGGCGGCCTGGGTCCAATCGTTTTCCTCGTCCGCCAGCCGGAATTCCAGGGTGGCGGTGGCGCCGAGGATTTCCTTGGCGCGGGCGGTGTCCTGTACGCCGGGCAGTTGCACCACGATGCGGTCGCTGCCCTGTTGCTGAATGATCGGCTCGGCCACGCCTAGTTCGTTGACCCGGTTGCGCAGGGTGGTGATGTTCTGCTGCAGGGCGAAGTCGCGCTTTTCCTTGATCTCACGTTCGCCGAGCGTCAGTTTGAGGCTGAGCGGGTCCGGTTCGCTCTGTTGCAGGCTCGGTAGCTGCTTGCGCAGCACCTGGGCGGCCTTGTCGCGTTCGGCGCCATCCTTGAATTCAACTTGCACGCCACCGCCCGTTGTGCGGCCCACCGAGGTGTACAGCACCTTCTCGGCGCGCAGTTGGGCGCGGATGTCCTCGACATAGTTTTCCTCGACCTGCTTGACGGTGGCGTCCATGTCCACTTGCATCAGGAAATGCACGCCGCCGCGTAAATCCAGGCCGAGATACATCGGACTCAAGCCCAGCGCCCGCAGAAATCCCGGTTCCGAAGAAGCCAGGTTGAGGGCGACGATGTAATCGCGGCCTAATCGGTCCTTGAGAATGTCGGCGGCCTTGAGCTGTTCTTCCGGGTCGGCGAAGCGGACCAGCAGGCGATCAGCCTCCAACTCCAGCCGCTTGTGGGGCAACTTTTCGGCGTCGAGCAGGGCGGCGACCCGATTCTGGAATGCTGGATCAATAGCGATGTTGGATCGGGCACCGGAGATTTGCACCGCCGGGTCCTCACCGAACAGGTTGGGCAGCGCAAAAATCAGGCCCCACAGCATCACTAGGCCGATCAGCAGGTATTTCCACCAGGAGTATTGATTCAGGTTATAAGGCGTGGCCATGGAATGGCATTTCCCGCGTGGCGCCAGGCGGCGTGGTTACAGAGTGCCTTTGTAGGTGCCCTTGGGCATCAGCGAGCTGACGGATTGCTTTTGAATCCTGATCTGCACGTTTTCGGCGATTTCAACCTGCACGAAATTCTCGCCCACCTCGGTGACCCGGCTCAGCACGCCGCCACCGGAGACGATTTCGTCGCCCTTCTTGATCGTATCCACCATTTGCTTGTGTTCTTTGGCACGCTTGGTCTGGGGGCGGATCAGCAGGAAGTAGAAGGCGCCGATCAGAATGATGGGAAACAGCAGGTTCATCAGGCCCAACTCGCCGCCGGAAGGGGCGCCGGTTTGGGCCATGGCAGCGGGGATCAGGACGTTCAAGATGCTTTCCACGGTAGTTCCTCTTGGTTTGCCGGTCTCCGCTCGCGGTCGCGCTGGTGAGAATCGGGGCAGCCGTTAACGGCGCTGGGCAGCGGAGTTCGCACGGGGACAGGCAGGGGGTCTGATTTAAAGCGCGTCATTATACACAGGCGGTGAAATTTGCCCGCGTTTTTCATCGTCGCCGCGAGCGCTTCCAGTCACCTTGCGGCGCGGCGGCCCGCCATTCTCACCTTTAAGTCGGCACTCTTACTTAGAAAACGCCAATGAAGGCCCAACCGTCGCTTCTTCACCGTTCATGGAAGAGAGAGCGAGGTCGGGTGGAATCGGGGGTAGGCTTAGGTGATCACCGTCGGCTCGTTGCGCCCGGTGCGCTCGCGGATGCCGGCCAGGCTGTCGGCGATGCCGATCAGTTCCGCCAGCGCCTGCTGGGTGTCGAGATCGTGCTTGGCCGGGTCGGCCTCGTAAGCTTCGACGTAAATGCGCAGGGTCGCGCCTTCGGTGCCGGTGCCGGACAGGCGATAGACGATGCGCGAGCCATCCTCGAAGCCGATGCGGATACCCTGTTTCTCGCTCACGCTGTCGTCGATAGGGTCGAGATAGCGAAAGTCGTCGGCGTAATCCACCGTATACGAGCCGAGCCGCTGGCCCGGCAGGGTTGCACAGGCGGCGCGCAGGGCGTCGATCAGACCGTTGGCGGCGGCGCTGTCGACTGCTTCGTAGTCATGGCGGGTGTAATAGTTGCGCCCGTAGTTTTGCCAGTGCTCGCGCACGATTTCCGCCACCGATTGCCGGCGCTCGGCCAGGATATTCAGCCAGAACAGCACCGCCCACAGCCCGTCCTTCTCGCGCACATGGTCGGAGCCGGTGCCGAAACTTTCCTCGCCGCACAGGGTGATTTTGCCGGCGTCCAGCAGGTTGCCGAAGAACTTCCAGCCGGTCGGCGTCTCGTAGCAATTCAGCCCCAGCTTGGCCGCGACCCGGTCGGCCGCCTGGCTGGTCGGCATCGAGCGGGCCACACCGGTCACGCGGGAGCGATAGCCAGGCGCCAGATCGGCGTTAGCCAGGATTACCGCCAGGCTGTCGCTGGGGGTGACGAAGAAATGCCGGCCCAGCACCATGTTGCGATCCCCGTCCCCGTCCGAGGCCGCGCCGAAGTCGGGCGCATCCGGGCCGAACAAGTGATCGGCCAGCTCTTTGGCGTACACTAGATTCGGATCGGGGTGGCCGTGACCGAAGTCTTCCAGTGGTACGCCGTTGACCACCGTACCGACCGGCGCGCCCAGGCGGCGCTCCAGGATTTCGTGGGCGTAGGGGCCGGTCACCGCGTGCATGGCGTCGAAGCGCATCCGGAAGCCGGACTGGAACAGCGCGCGGATCCGGCCAAAGTCGAACAACTGCTCCATCAGATCGGCGTAATCGTGCACCGAATCGACGATCTCCACCCGCATGTCGCCGACGAGAGCGGTCCCGAGCTGGTCCAAGTCGATGTCCGGCGCGTCCAGCACACGATAGCGGTTGATGTGCAAGGTAGCCATGTAAATGGCCTCGGTCACTTTCTCCGCAGCCGGTCCACCGTTCGGCGTGTTGAACTTGATGCCGAAATCCTCGTCCGGCCCGCCGGGATTGTGACTGGCCGAGAGGACGATGCCGCCGCAGGCGCCGTGCTTGCGGATCATGTGGGAGACTGCGGGGGTGGAGAAAATGCCGCCCTGACCCAGCAAGACCTGCCCGCAGCCGTTGGCGGCGGCGATACGCAGGATGGTCTGAATCGCTTGCCGGTTGTAGTAACGGCCGTCGCCGCCGACCACCAACGGCGCGCTCCGATAGCCGTCCTGCGTGTCGAAAATGCTTTGCACGAAATTTTCCAGGTAATGCGGCTGTTCGAACACCCTGACTTTCTTGCGCAGTCCCGAGGTGCCGGGCTTTTGATCCTGGAACGGTTGGCTGGCGATGGTTTCGACGCTCATGATTCAGGACTCTCCTTGGGGTTTTTCAGGATGCGGCGCATTATGCGCCTGTTGGCCACAGGATAGAACAAGCGACGATGGTCGGTGGGGAGCCGCCTAGAGGCGGCGCAAGTCGAAGGTGTAAGGGGTCAGGGCAGCCGGCGGCGGTTCCAGCGGCGGCGCGGCGGGGACGGTTTTGAGCTGCTCCGTCACGAAGCGTTCGGTCCGGCGG
>JBATDL010000342.1:0-5926 GCA_049663445.1 Candidatus Competibacter sp. | reverse complement strand
ATTCTATAGCTCATTAAGCGCCTCGAGCGCTTAGGTAGTGTTTTGTCTTTCTTATTAGATCATTCTATGATCACTAATTACTCTATTAAAAAATAGGTCTAAATAACAGAGAGCGGGAATTGCTGCCGATGAACGGGCGCGAGTTGTGCTCATTGAGCATCCCGTGCAAATATGGGTACAGCCTTATTATCATGGCCAACCCGTTAGATCTCAGCGGTCCCTCATCACGTTACACGCCCCTCTCGAACCGCCACCGCTTGCGGCTCCGGCGGCGCCAGACTGGCCGCCAGTGCGGCCATGAACCCGGATCGATCGCCTTGCCAGCGCAGCGTCTCCCCCACCCAGGCATCGCAGAAAAACGGCACCGGCAACCAGTGACCCTTGGGTAACACCTTGCCCAAACCGGACAGGCGCACCGGATGAACCGGCGTCTCCGGCAACTGCTCGACCAGCCAGACGATACCGGTCTTCAGCTTTCCCAAACATTCCGGCTCGCCGCGCGTCCCTTCCGGGAAAAAAATCACAATATCGCCCACCGCCAGCGCATCGCGCACCGACTCCAACACGTCGGCGCGGGAACCGCCGCCACCAGTCGTCACCGGAATAATCCCGATGAGCTGGGTGGCAAACCAGGACCGCCAACGCCCGCGTAGAAAATACTCCGCCGACGCCGCCGGCCGCACGCGTAGCAACAAGCGCAAGGGCAGCATGGCCATCAACACCAGCGCATCGAGATGGCTGTTGTGGTTGGCGACGATCAGGGCCGGACCCCGTTGGGGCAAACGGTCGCGGCGGCGCGCATTGATCCCCACCACCAGCAACAGGAACGGCTTGACGATCAGCAGAAAAAACAGCAGGCGCAGCGCGGCGCATCCCATGGCGAATCTCAAAAATAGAAATAGCGAGTGAAATGGAAAAACAGCGGCGCGGTGTAGGTCAAGCTGTCCACCCGGTCGAGAATCCCGCCGTGCCCTGGCAACAAATTGCCGCTGTCCTTGATACTCAAGTCGCGCTTCAACGCCGACAGACTTAAATCGCCGAAGAAACCGGCCACCGCGATCAGCACTCCGACCCATAACGCGTCCACTGTGGAAAACGGCGTCAGCCACGGCGCCAGCAGCGCGGACAACAGCACGGTGGTGACGACTCCGCCGACGAAACCCTCGACCGTCTTGTTCGGGCTGACGGTGGGCGAAATCTTATGTTTACCCAACCCCTTGCCCCAGCAGTATTGAGCCACATCGTTCAACTCGGTCAACAGCAGCAGAAACAGCACCAGACTCGCACCGGTCACCTGGGGATACTGGGCTTGCGGCAACACCAGCAGATAGGCGAGATGGCTCAAGCCGAACACCATGCTCATCAACCCCCAATGCAGGCTGCCGGCGGCACGCAGATGGCCCTGGGTTTCACCGCTCAACACCATCGCCACCGGCAGCAGCAGGAACAGATAAACAGGGATGAAGATGATGAACATCCCGTACCACTCGATATGAATCCAGAAATACTGCACGGGGATGCTCAGATAGGCCCAGAGCAACACCCGGCGGTCGGTGCGGCGGGTGGGAATCAGGGTTAGGTATTCCTTGAGCGCCAAAAAACTGACCAGGGCAAAAAACAGCAACGCGGCGGTCCGACTGAGGGTCAGCGCCAGCGAACACAGCGCCACGATCAACCACCAACTGCGAACGCGCGCGCGCAGTTCTCCGTTCACGGCGGAGGCCGGCTCCAACCGCCAGACCACGGCGGTCGCCAGCAGCAACAGCGCCCACACTCCGCCCAGCACGGCGGTCAAGGGTGAAGCCAGAATCACGGGCATGGCGAAACCTCGCGCAGCGCGGCGCGCAGCCGATTGAAACAGGTCATCGCCAGCAAAGCGCTGGCGGCCCACAGCATAAGCGTCAGCCAAAAACCGGGCGACAGGCCGAGGCCCAGTAACACGGCAATGCCGCCGAACAGCAAGGCGCGGTCGCTCTTGCCCAGGGGGCCGTCGTAACGGCGGCCGGCGCCGATCAGCACCGCCACCACGCCGCTGAACTCGCTCAGCAGCGCCAGCAGCACGAACACCACCACTAAGGCGACCGGCGCGCCAGGGACCAGCGCCAGCGGCAGATACAGCGCGATATCGGCCAACACGTCGCCCAGTTCGTTCAATATCGCCCCCAACGGGGTCGGCTGCTGAAAATCGCGGGCCAGCATACCGTCCAGGGCATTCAGTGCCATGCGCAGCAACAGCACGGGCGGAATCAGCAACCAGACCGCCGGCGTGGACCATCCGCACAGTACGCCACCGGTCGCCAGCGACAACAACAAAGCCGCGACCGTAATCTGATTGGCACTGACGCCATGATCGTGCAGCCAGCGTGCCGCCGGCCGCAACAGCTTCTGAAAACCGGGCTTGAGCGAATACAGGGTGAGCATGCGAACTCCCGAACCAGTGAACTATTAGCCGGCGTGGCCATCGGCCAGTGTGCCGCAACATACGCGCTGCGCGAATAAACTCAGCGTACTTTAATGATGCAATTCGCGTTCAGCCCCACAAAAACCGCTGAAAAATCCATAACGAAAAACCTTAAATAACGCTGGGTCTTACTCAAGGTTTTTTGAATAGTATTGTGGATAGCGAGAATGCGGTACTTTGCGGTTTGCGACAACCTGAGGGTTTATAATCCGTCGCCGAATCGCCCCGATGCCAACCGGAAACCCGCATGGATACTCTCACCCTCATCCGCCCCGACGACTGGCACCTGCACCTGCGCGACGGCTCGGCCCTGCGTGCAGTCGTCGCGCACAGCGCCCGCCAGTTCGCCCGCACCATCGTCATGCCCAACCTGCGCCCGCCGGTGACGACGACCGAACAAGCGCTGGCCTACCGGGCACGGATTCTGGACGCGGTGCCGGCGGGATTGGAATTCCAACCCCTGATGACGCTGTATCTAACCGACAACACCTCGCCGGCCGAGATTGCCATCGCCCGATCTTCCAGCCACATCCAAGCCTGCAAACTCTATCCGGCTGGCGCAACCACGAATTCCGATTCCGGCGTCACCGCCGTCCGCAAAATCCATCCGGTGCTGGAGGCCATGCAGGATCAAGACTTGCCATTGTTGATCCACGGCGAAGTCACCGACCCGGACGTAGACATTTTCGACCGCGAGGCGGTGTTCATCGACCGGGTCCTGAACCCGATAGTTCGCGACTTTCCCGCGCTGAGGATCGTACTGGAGCACATCACCACCCAGGATGCGGCGGACTATGTGCAAGCGGCGCCGGCCACGGTCGCAGCGACGATCACCGCCCATCACCTGCTCTACAACCGCAACGCGATCTTCCAGGGCGGCATCCGACCGCATTACTACTGCCTGCCGGTGCTCAAGCGTGAGCGTCACCGACAAGCGCTGGTCAAAATCGCCACCAGCGGCGATCCGAAATTCTTCCTTGGCACCGACAGCGCCCCGCATCCACGCTCGGGTAAGGAAACCGCCTGCGGCTGCGCTGGTTGCTACACCGCCCATGCCGCGCTGGAGCTGTACGCCGAAGTCTTCGACTCGGTCGGCGCACTGGATAAACTGGAAGCCTTCGCCAGCTTCCACGGCGCGGATTTTTACGGCCTGCCGCGCAACACGGGAACCATCACCCTGCACCGTCAATCGGCGGTCGTGCCCGCCTCGTTCCCGTTCGACGACGACGACCTGATCCCGCTACGAGCCGGAGAAACGCTAGCGTGGTGTCTGGCGTAGGGGTGTCCAAACATCGGCCAACCGGATTGGGCTGGCCGGACTGGGCGCTTGCGCCAAACTCAGGAAGATATTCAGGAACTGATCTGGTGGGTCGAGACGCTGAATGAGCGCATCGAGGCGCTGAAGCAGTCGCTACCCGTTTCGCGGTACCGGACGAGGCCCTGCGGCGTCATGCCACGGGGCCTCGTTCATTTCGGAACCGATCAAAGGCCGGCGAGCGCCGGCATCCGTTTCGGTGCCTCGTCCCGGCTTACAGCGACTTCTTGCAGAAATACCAGTCAGTGCATTCGTACTCGCCCTGACTGACCCGCGCCTGAGCTTCCTCGGCGGTGGCCGGCGGCGGTACGATAACTTTGTCGCCTGGCTGCCAGCCCTCGGGGGTGGCAACCTTATTGGCATCGGAGGTCTGCAACGCCTGGACCAGACGCAGGAACTCGGCGATGGAGCGGCCGTTGCTCATCGGATAATAAACCATGGCACGCAGGATGCCGTTGGGGTCGATGATGAAGGTGGCGCGCACGGCGGAAGTATCGGCTGCGCCCGGATGAATCATGCCATAGGCCCGAGCCACGGCCATCGACAGGTCGGCGATGATCGGGAACTTGATTTCGACGCCGAACTTCTCCTGAATGTTACGCATCCAGGCCACATGCGAGTAGTGGCTGTCGATGGACAGGCCCAGCAACTCGCAATTCAGTTGGGCGAACGAATCCTGAGCCTTGGCGAAGGCCATGAACTCGGTGGTGCACACCGGGGTAAAATCGGCCGGATGGGAAAACAGCACCAACCATTTACCCTGATAGTCGGCTAGCTTTCGAATGCCGTGGGTGGTGGGCGCCTCGAATTCGGGAGCGCGCTCGTTCAAACGGGGCAGACCAACAGTCTCTTTCACGGGAGTCATGGTTTCCATGGGATGTTCCTCGGTTAGCAGAATCAATATCGCAAATCCCCAAGGGAATTCACATCCCCAGAATATTAGTATTTACTTATTTATTAAAATTAATTATCGCTAATAAAGCCATAGGAAATAGCTATGTTAAGGTGTGAGCCACCACCCGCTTCCCGGTGCGCCGCCAAACTGCTTGGCCGAAGCGAGGCGGCAAACCACAATCCCAAGCCGGGAAAGGCCAGCATTCGCCGTCAGCATAAACAGCAACCCTTAAGATGTGATGACATCAGACCATGAACACGCCCTTTCCTCCCCAAGCTCCGCTTTGGCACACGCTGGCTCCCGATCAGGTTCTACGCGAACTGGACACCGCGCCCAGCGGTTTGAGCGAAGCGGAAGCCGCCCGACGGCTGGACATGCACGGTCCCAACCAGCTGCGCCCTCCCCAGCGACGCGGACCGTTCACCCGCTTCCTGCTGCAATTCCACAACGTATTGATCTACCTGCTGCTGGTTTCGGCCGCGATCACCGGCGCGCTGGGCCACGGCATCGACACCGCTGTAATCCTGGGCGTGGTCCTGATCAATGCCATTGTCGGCTTCGTGCAGGAAGGCAAGGCCGAATCGGCCATGGTCGCCATCCGCAAGATGCTGTCGCTGCACGCCATGGTGCTGCGCGACGAGCAACGCCGGGAAATCCCGGCCGAGGCACTGGTGCCCGGCGACTGGGTGCTGCTGCAATCGGGTGATAAGGTGCCCGCCGACCTGCGGCTGGTCGAGGCCAGAAATCTGCGGATTCAGGAAGCGGTGCTGACCGGCGAGGCCGAAGCGGTGCACAAAACCACGGCTCCCGTCCCGGTCGTTGCGGCGCTCGGTGACCGCGCCGGCATGGCGTATTCCGGCACCCTGGTCAGTTACGGTCAGGGGCTGGGCGTGGTGGTGGCGACCGGCGAACAGACCGAGATCGGTCGGATCAGCATTCTGCTGGAGCAGGTCGAGGAAATCGCCACGCCCCTGCTGCGGCAGGTGGCGCAATTCGGCCGCTGGCTGAGTCTGGCCATCCTGGTGGTGGCCGGTGCCACCTTCGCCACCGGGGTGCTCTGGCGCGGCCAGTCCATGGACGACATGTTTATGGCGGCGGTGGCGCTGGCGGTGGCGGCGATTCCCGAGGGGCTGCCGGCGATCATGACCATCATTCTGGCCATCGGCGTCCAGCGCATGGCGACACGCAACGCCATCATTCGCCGACTGCCGGCGGTGGAAACGCTGGGCTCGGTGACCGTGATCTGTTCGGACAA
>JBATDL010000341.1:0-3675 GCA_049663445.1 Candidatus Competibacter sp. | reverse complement strand
ATTCTATAGCTCATTAAGCGCCTCGAGCGCTTAGGTAGTGTTTTGTCTTTCTTATTAGATCATTCTATGATCACTAATTACTCTATTAAAAAATAGGTCTAAATAACAGAGAGCGGGAATTGCTGGCAAAAAAGACCTATCAATTATCCGAAACCCGACAACTACGTTATCGATACGCCGCCCGGCAACCGCAACCCCCGCCACGCCACCAACCAGCTCAGCACGCCCAACACCGTCGCCAGATCGTACATCGCCACCGGTCCCACTCCCTGCCACAGATAACCAGCGGCGAGGCTGCCGAGCGCGTTGCCGGCCCCAAAGGTCAAGCTGCTGTACAGCGCCTGACCGCGCCCCTGCAACGCGCCGGGGAAGAATTGATGGATCAGATGGATGGCCACCGCATGGAACACCCCAAAACTGAAAGCGTGCAGGGTCTGCGCGAACAGCAACACCGGCAACTCACGGGCAAAATGGCCAATCAGCACCCAACGCAGCGCTGCCAGCGCCAGCGCCGTCAACAACAACCGGCGTGGCCCAAAGCGCGGCAGCAGCCGGTGCATCACCAGAAACAACCCGACCTCCGCCGCCACGCCCAAACCCCACAGCAAGCCGATCCACTCACGCGAGTAGCCGATTGTTTCCAGGTACAGCGAGAAAAACCCGTAGTACGGCCCGTGGGCCGCCTGGTTGAGAAAGCAGGCGACGAAAAAAGCGATCACCGCCGGCTGGCGCAGCACTCGACCAAGCGGTGACGACTCGCAAACGGTCAGCGGCGCGGCCTGCTCCGGCACCCATAGGCTGTTCAGCCACAAGGCGGCAAACAGCCCCCACAGCAGCGCCGGCACCACGCCGATTCCCCAGTCCTCCACTAGCAAGCCGACGCCGACCGCCGCGCCGATGAACCCCATCGACCCCCAGAGCCGAATCTGGCTGTAACGATGGATCTGCGTGCCCAGATGATTGAGGGTGACCGCCTCGAACTGAGGCAGCGCCGCATTCCAGAAAAAGCTGAACAGCAGCATCACCAGCATTAGCCCGACATAGGAATCACCGGCTGGATAGACCCCGGCAAAAGTCAGCAACGCCGCCAGACAGGCCCCGCGCACGACCCACATCCGCCGGCCGCTGCGGTCGGCCAGCCACCCCCACAGGTTGGGCGCCACCATCTTGGTGGCCTGTGGGATCGCCATCAGCTCGCCGATCCGGGCCGGGTCGAACCCCAGCGCCAGCAGATACAGCCCCCAATACGGCAGCAGCACACCCAGGATAGCGAAATAGAACAGATAAAAACCGGACAGGCGCAGGTACAGGCGAAACGGGAGCACGGAATTCCAGCGCGGCCGCTCAGTCGGCGGAATCGTGGCGCGGCGCGACGGCGGCGATCATCGGCGTGTCGGTGCGCACGTCCAGATTCTGGCCCCGGTGGCGTAAGGCGTGGTCCATCAGCACCAGCGCCAGCATCGCTTCGGCGATGGGCGTGGCGCGGATACCGACGCAGGGATCGTGGCGGCCCTGGGTCACCACTTCCACCGGCGCGCCGTGGATATCGATGGTTCGCCCCGGCAGGCGGAGGCTGGAGGTCGGTTTCAAAGCGATGCTGGCAACGATGTCCTGCCCGGTGGAAATCCCACCCAATACGCCGCCGGCGTTGTTACTTAGAAAGCCCTCGGGGGTCAGTTCGTCGCGGTGCTCGGTACCGCGCTGCTCCACGCTGGCGAAACCGGCGCCGATCTCCACCCCCTTGACCGCGTTGATACTCATCAGCGCATGGGCGATATCGGCGTCCAGCCGGTCGAACACCGGCTCGCCCCAACCCGCCGGCGCCCCACTGGCGACCACCGTCACTCGCGCACCGATGGAGTCGCCGGACTTGCGCAGTGCGTCCATGAACCGCTCCAGTTCGGGCACCCGGTCGGGGTCCGGGCAGAAGAACGGGTTATTGTCCACTTCTTCCCAGACCAGTCTGGCCGGATGGATCGGACCAAGCTGAGCCAGATAACCGCGAATTTCCACCCCGTAACGTCCGCGCAGATACTTGCGGGCGATGGCGCCCGCCGCCACCCGTAATGCGGTTTCCCGCGCCGAGGACCGACCGCCGCCGCGATAATCCCGAACCCCGTATTTCTGATGATAGGTGTAATCAGCATGACCGGGCCGGAAGCGGTCCATGATTTCGCCGTAATCCTTCGAGCGCTGATCCACGTTTTCGATCAGCAGACCGATCGGCGCACCGGTGGTTTGCCCCTCGAACACGCCGGACAGGATACGCACCTGATCCGGCTCGCGGCGCTGGGTGGTATGCCGGCTCCGACCGGGCCGTCGCCGGTCCAGATCGCGCTGCACATCGGTCTCGACCAACGCCAAACCGGGTGGACAGCCATCCACGATCGCGCCCAGTGCCGGCCCGTGGCTTTCGCCGAAGGTGGTGACAGTGAACAACTTGCCAAATGTGTTGCCAGACATGCGGAAACAATCCTTGAGTGCGACACGCCGCTCATCCACGGTGGATTAACGGTGCGAATTTTGCTTAATAATCTTGGAGCCGATGTACCAACGGTTAATTTTGGCCGCGAACCGGGCGATTACCTACAATTGAGAGGCATATCATAACGTGTTGGCCCGCCGCCATGTCCGCGCCGCTCGTGCATCGTCACGACGCACGAGTTCCCCTGATCGCGAGGCCGGCGCGAAAAATACGAAACCCGCCGCCGGGCAGCGGCGCCGGCAATAAGACAGGACCAAACATGTATATTCCAGGCTATCAAATCGAGCACGAACTCGGCCAGGGCGGTATGGCGATCGTCTACCTCGCCATGCAGGAGTCGCTGCACCGCCATGTAGCGTTAAAAGTCATCAAACCCGTCCTAACCACCGATGCCGAATTCGCCGCGCGCTTCCTGCGGGAAGGCCGCATCATCGCCCAGCTCAGTGACCCGCATATCGTCACCGTCTACGACATTGCCTCGCATGAAGGCACCTATTACCTGTCCATGGAGTATCTCGGGGGCGGCACCCTGCAGCAGCGCATCCGCGAGGGGCTGTCGCCGTCGGAAACCCTGATCATCGCCCGGGCCATCGTTGGCGCCCTGCACTATGCCCACGAGCGCGGCATCGTTCACCGGGATATCAAACCGCAAAACATCCTGTTCCGCGAAAACGGCACGTCGGTGCTAACCGACTTCGGTATCGCCAAAACCCTCGGCAGCAGCACGATCATGACCCGCACCGGCCTGTCGATCGGCACGCCGCGCTACATGAGCCCGGAGCAAATCCGCGGCCAGGGAGTGGATACTCGCGCCGATCTGTACAGCTTCGGCGTGCTGTTCTACGAGATGCTCACCGGCAACGTTCCTTATGCCGCCGAAGATAGCTTCGCGCTGGCCATGATGCATGTGACGGCGCCGATCCCCGAACTGCCACCGCGTCTAAGCGCCTATCAGCCGCTGCTGAACAAGTTGCTGGACAAGGATCCCGAACAGCGCTTTCAGAGCGGCCGGGACTTCATCGCCGCGTTAGACGCCCTGGAAGCGGGGCGCATCGACGATCTATTGAGCATCACCAGCCTCAATCGGCCAACCGCCAGCGCTCCCACGCGCGCCAAGCACCGGTTCGGCTGGAAAGCCGGCGCCCTGGCCGGTGCCGTGGCGCTGGCCGGCGTGGCCGGTGGCGGCTACC
>JBATDL010000340.1:0-2269 GCA_049663445.1 Candidatus Competibacter sp. | reverse complement strand
CCACGATATTGACCGCGCTACCGGCCGCCACGCTGGTGCCCGCTATCGGGTTCTGGCTGATGACCTGACCGGCAGGGATGACGGGATCGTTCTGCGTGCTGACCGTGCCCAAAACCAAACCGGCATTGGTGATCGCCGTTGTGGCAGCCGCCTGGGTCTGGCCGACCACATTCGGAACATTCACCGGAGCCGCGTTGATCGTAATCTGGCCTGGCGTGAGCGTGCCGGGTGCAACAGCTTGCGCCGCCGCGTCGCTAAACACCACGGTCGCCAACCCCAGCGGCACGTTCCCCGGCGCTGCGGCACCCGCGATCGTCCAAGGTACCGTGAACAACACCCCGGTGCCCACGTTCGGCAAGGGGATGACCAATGGTGGATTGACCAGCACGCGCAAGGTTCCCGCCACAGGGATGCTGGTCGCCACCGAGTGGGGCGACAGCGCCGGGCCGTTCGTCACGACGCCGGGGGTGACCCGCGTCGAGTCATAGGTGATGTCAAACGACATCGCCACCACCGCGCCGTTGTTAGTGAAGGACACATCGGTATTGACGGTCGCACCCGGCAGACCGGCGTTGCTGCCGACCGTCAAGTCAGGCTGCGCAAATGCGCTGGCCATCGGCAGCAGTAGCAGGGCCAGCCCCAGCCCCAGTAGCTTTTTCGTGGCTTGAATCATTGGGTTTCCTCTTTAAATGACCCTAATTTGAATGACATTGAGACTCATAGTTCCAACGAGCAGGCTCTAGACGATTCCGCTCTTTGGCTGGCAGGATCAAGTTGTTGCCAGCGTGCAGGACTTCTCTCCCTGTGAGTTTTTGACGCTAACGTCTGGCCCCGAGGATCGCGGTCCAGAACGGTCACGAACCGTCCCCACCCGTTTGGAGGCCACCGACGCTACCGGCAGCGTCGGAAACCGGTAGCGTCGGGCAAGCGGCGGCGAGTATTAACTGATGATGCCCGGGAATTGGAGCGTCACGGCCCCACCAGGCGAAACGTAAACACAACAGGCGTCGCCGCGATCAAACAAACACCTTTCATCCATTCACTCGGGTGTTGCAAAAAAACAAACACTACATCATTGGCGATGTCAGGGATCGGGATAAGCGCTCACCCTCCCCCCGTTTCGGATGCCACCTTACTATAGCGTATACTCAGAACAGCACCTAGAGATTCAACATCTATACAAAAACCATGCTATTTACTATGGGAACCTGCTCACAGACACTGGTCCGCCACAAGCTATCCACAAGCAGACTTAAACAGAATAATAAATTGATTTACAAGTAAATAATTTTATACAATCTCTAACTGCCTGCTATCATGAAACTTCAGGAACGCCCGTTGACGGATTCTTTAAAGCCCATTCCGCCGCACGCAAACAATGATCCGGCCCTGTATCGTTTATGTCTAATGCTCAAGAACGATAGTAGTTGTATCGATAAAGACAATCAAGCCGTATTAAATATGCCACTATCGACTTTCATTGAAACTTCCGCGCTTGGCTAATTGGCTAGCGTGAACGGAAGGAAAACGACACGGGAACGATCCAGAAGAGGGTCGGGGAAATCAGACGGGCGCGACCGACGCTATCGAACTTGTGTCAAACGGTGACGCGCAAACTGTCTGGGACGGTGGCAGCGATAAGCAAAGATTTCCTCTTATTTCGAAGCTGCTTTATATCCCCGCCATCAGCCGCGCCATCTTCTCCCCATCCGGGGCTAGCACCACCCCGCGCTCCGTCACCAGCGCATCCACCAGCGCCGTCGGCGTCACGTCGAACGACGGATTCCAGACATCGGCGCCAGCAGCGGCGACCGGCTGACCGGCCAAAGTCAATAACTCCTCGGCGGCGCGCTGCTCAATGGGAATATCCCTGCCACAGGCAAGATTCATATCCACCGTCGAGGACGGCGCCACCACCATGAACCGCACTCCGTGGTAACGGGCCGCCACCGCCAGATGGTAGGTGCCGATCTTGTTGGCGACATCACCGTTGGCAGCGATTCGGTCCGCCCCGACGATGGCCCAACGCACTCTACCCTCCCGCATCAACGCCGCCGCCGCCCCATCCGCCAGCAGCGTCACCGGAATGCCATCCCGCACCAGCTCCCAGGCAGTCAATCGCGTGCCCTGCAACCATGGCCGAGTCTCGTCGGCGTAGACCCGTTCAACCAACCCTGCCGCGTAGCCCTCGCGGATCACGCCCAGCGCCGTGCCGTAACCGCCGGTGGCCAGCGAACCGGTATTGCAATGCGTCAGCACTGCCCCGCAC
>JBATDL010000339.1:0-4343 GCA_049663445.1 Candidatus Competibacter sp. | reverse complement strand
GCTCCCACCCATCGACAACCAAGCCTATTTGTTCAGGGTTGAAACAACGCCGGACGTCAAGGTCTTCGATACCCTCGCCGTGACCGCCATCTCCATCGATGAGTTTTTGCGCTTCAATCCGGGGTTCAAAATGGGGATCGAACCACCGGTCCATGCCTACACTCTTCTGTTGCCTTGGGAACAGGCCCGAAACCTGGCAGCGAACGTGACGGGCGCACGCATCATGGCGCCCAGTAGGTACACGGTTAAGAGAGGAGACACTCTGGATTTGATCGCCAGGCGGCACGGCATCCCTTCCCGACAACTGGCGCAATGGAACGGTCTGGGCACCGGCGGCGTCCTGAAAGCCGGCCAACAACTGGTTGTGTATCCCGCCTCGTAAGTCGGGCGTCCGCAGGTTACCGACTCAGCCGTTGCCGTGCTTGGTTTCCGGAGCGACCTCCGGGATGGGTGGAACGGTGAAGGGATGGCTGGCCTTGAATGCCTTGACCCGACGCTCGGCTTCCTCGATCTGGGCCGGGGTCATTTGCTCGGCGATGTCCCGCTTGGCTTGCGGTGCCTGACCATCGCCCTGCGAATCAGCCAGCGCGTACCAGAAGTACGCCTCCACCTTGTCCGCAGATACGCCCTCGCCCTGCTCGTACATGATACCCAGGTTAACCTGCGCCTGCGGCAATCCCTGTTCGGCCGCTTTCCGATACCAGGCTATCGCTTGCGCGTCGTCTTGCGGTAGGCCTTGGCCGTTGTCGTACAACACACCCAGATTGAACTGGGCAAAGGCGAAACCTTGCTCCGCCAGGGGCCGGATGAGCGCCACCTCGGCGGCGTAGTCGCCGCGTTCGTGGGCGGTTCGGGCGCAGTCCCAGTCGCCGTCGGCCCAAGCCGGGGCGGCGCCCAGCAGGCTGCCCACCAACAATAGCAATAACGGTTTGTTCATGGATGAGTACTCAAAGGTCATCGATCAATGTGGGTATGGGTGAGCCAAGTTTAGCATTCCGCCGACCGGACGCAGCGCGCCGGTTCAGACCGGATTGGCCGGGAGAACGATGACGGAGGCGCCGATGGTTCAATTACACCACCTGCTGCGAGATAGGGATAACGATGCCTCGCTCAGGGTCCACTGGGCGACCAGGACGCCGAAGGCTACTAACGCTTTTGGATTTGGGTCGAAAGCCCCGGCGTTCCAGCCAAACCGGGCCAGGATCAGAACCCGCGACGCTGGGGCCAACACCCATTGAAGGGGTGGCGAAACTTGAACAGGCGCGGCTACGGGTGAGAAAAGATGAGCTCAGGAAAGCCTCAAATCTTCGGCGTTATCCCAGCCGCGAGCCAGCGCCGCCCATCCCGCTATCCAGGCATGATACAGATAGCTATCCGGGACATAGGGATTCTGGTCTTCGCCTTGCCTGGCGGCTTCAAGTCCTTGTCGAAAAGCCCGACGTACCATCGGCGCCAGCTTTTTTGAAGTGTCAATATTGCCGTGCATTAAGAGGGATATCCGCGAGCCCAAATCACTTTCTTGGACTCGCATGGAATGGAAGTGTTTCTTATTAGACAATAAAATTATTTATTTTGCAACTTTGTTGTCGATTAACTATGAATCTGTATCTGATACAGACTGGCGTATAAGCCACTGTGGGCCAGCAATTCGTCGTGGGTACCGATCTCGACGATATGGCCGCGATCAAGTACCACGATGCGGTCGGCACTCTCGATAGTGGACAGGCGGTGGGCGATTATAAAGGCGGTGCGGCCCTGGCGCAGGGCATCCAACGCCTGCTGAACCTTGCGTTCGGATTGGGTATCCAGCGCCGAGGTGGCTTCGTCCAGGATCAGGATCGGCGCGTTCTTGAGCAGGGCGCGGGCGATCGCCAAACGCTGGCGCTGGCCGCCCGACAGTCGGGCGCCGTTCTCGCCGATCAGGGTATGCACGCCTTGAGGCAGTTCGCGGATGAACTCCATGGCGTGGGCGCTTTCGGCAGCCTTGAGGATGTCGTCTTCGCCGACCTGGAAGCCAGCGCCGTAGGCGATGTTGGCGGCGACGGTATCGTTGAACAGCACGATATCCTGGCTGACGTAGGCGATGTTGGCGCGCAACTCGGCCAGCCGCAGCTCGCGGATCGGCACGCCATCCAACAGGATGTCGCCGGACTCCGGTTCGTAAAAGCGCGGCAGCAGGCTCATTAGGGTAGTCTTGCCGCCGCCGGAAGGTCCAACCAGGGCGATGGTTTCGCCGGGGCGCACGTCCAGTTCAAGTTGGTGGAGCACCTCGCCGCCGTCCTCCCGATAGCGGTGGCTGACTGCATGGAAGTGGACTTCGCCACGGGCGCGGCCGATGGCGCGGGTACCCCGATCCGGCTCCGGTGGCTCGTCCAGCAGGGCGAAGATGGTTTCCGCCGCCGCCAGCCCGCGCTGCAATTGTTCGTTGACCTTGGTCAGCCGTTTGATCGGCGTCAGCAACATGGCCATGGCCCCGAACAGGGAGACGAAGCCGCCGACGGTGATCTGATCGGCGGCCGATTGCAACGAGGCGAAGTAGATCACCGCGCCCAAGGCGATGATCGCCAACAGCTGCACTAGCGGCCCGCTGGCTTCGGACGCGGCGGCCAGCTTCAGATTGAACTGACGAACCCGGTTGTTGACCCGATGGAAACGTTGTCGCTCGTAGTCCTGACCACCGAAGATCTTGATTACCTTGTGGCCTTGCAGCACCTCGTCGATGACGTGGGTGAGGCCGCCCATCAACTCCTGCAACTCGCGACTGAGCCGCCGCAGCCGCGAACTGACCAGGCGCATGATGATGGTGATGCCGGGGGTGATCAGCAGAACCAGCAGCGACAGCTTCCAGTTCAGATACAACATCCAGCCCAACAGGCCGATCACCGATAACCCGTCTTTGACCAGAGTGACCAGCGCCTGAGTGGTGGCGGTCATCACCTGGCTGACATCGTAGGTCAGGCGCGACAGCAGACTGCCAGCGGAATGATCGTCGAAATAGCGGGTCGGCAGCGCTAGCAGCCGGGCGAACAGGGCATCGCGTAAATCCGTCACTACCTGGTGCGCAATCCAACTCATCGCCAGCGTGCCGATGAAACTGGTAATGCCGCGGACGATGAAGACCGCCACCATCAACAGCGGCATCAACCGGATGGAATGTGGGTCCTTGGCGACGAAGCTGCCGTCCAGCAGCGGCTGGATCAGCGCGGGAATCAGCGGCTCGGTGGCCGCCGCCGCCGTCGTGCCCAGGATCGAGAGTGCGAACATGCGGCGGTAGGGCCGGACATAGCGCAGCAACCGCAGATAGAGATCCTTGCTGTTCATCGTTTGGAATGTGAGACGGGTTGGAGGCAAGCCGGGCGCGGGCGGGGAACCATACCAAGCTCCATTTTGAACCATGCTATCATGCTGCCGTCGCATAACATTCCCCAATTAGCCCATGAAACCGCAAATTCCTCCTTTCGAACAGGCCCGGGTGCTGATCGCCGGCGATGTGATGCTGGACCGCTACTGGTACGGTCCCTGCTCGCGGGTTTCGCCGGAAGCACCCGTGCCGGTGGTCAAGGTCGAGGAGGTAGAGGAACGCCCGGGTGGCGCGGCCAATGTAGCGGTCAACATCGCCACCCTCGGCGGTCAGGTCCGGGTGTTGGGCGTGACCGGCGCCGATGAAGCGGCGACGGTGCTGGAAACCAAGCTGCAGCGACTGGGTGCCGACTGCGAGCTGATCCGGCAGCCCGGCCAGGCGACGATCACCAAACTGCGGGTGTTGAGCCGTAACCAGCAGTTGCTGCGACTGGATTTCGAGGACGGCTTCCCTGGCTTCGAACCGGGTGCTCTGGAGGAGCGCTTCGCCGCATGGTTGCCGGAAGCCGATGTAGCGGTGCTGTCCGACTATCAGAAGGGTGCTCTGCGTGCGGTCGGGCGCTGCATCGAACTGGCCCACGCCGCCGGCAAGCCGGTGCTGGTCGACCCCAAGGGCCGCGAGTTCGACCGCTATCGGGGCGCGACCCTGTTGACACCCAATCTCGCCGAGTTCGAAACGGTTGCCGGTCCCTGTCGCGACGAAGCAGAATTGGTCGAAAAAGGCGCGGCGCTACGCCGGGATCTGGAACTGGAGGCACTACTGATCACCCGTGGCGAGCAGGGCATGACCCTGTTGCGGGACGGCGCCGAACCGCTGCATCTGGCGGCGCGCGCACGCGAGGTCTACGACGTGACCGGCGCCGGCGACACCGTGATCGCGACCCTTGCCGCCGGGCTGGCGGCCGGGTTAACGCTACCGGCGGCGACGGTGCTGGCCAATCTGGCGGCGGGCATCGTGGTCGGTAAACTGGGCGCGGCCAGCG
>JBATDL010000338.1:0-1846 GCA_049663445.1 Candidatus Competibacter sp. | reverse complement strand
GCTTCGGTCGGCGGGGACGGCTTGGCAACCGGCGGCGGCTTGGGTGCGCCTTCCGGCTTGGGCGCGCGCGGACCCAACGTGATGACGCCGAGCGTGTCGGGTAGTTGCGGCTTGGCGGCGGTGTCGGCTCCGCTCGTGCTCAACATCAGGATCAAGTCACCTTGCGAGACCGGGTCGCCAACCTTGGCCGCGATGCTTTGCACCGTGCCGGCATGGGGCGAGGGTACTTCCATGCTGGCCTTGTCGCTTTCCAGGGTGATCAGCGGCGTGTCGATCTCGACATGATCCCCTGGCGCGACCAGCATTTCGATGATCGGGATGTTCTTGAAATCACCAATGTCCGGTACGCGCACCTCACGCACCTCATCGGGACTGCTAGCGGAGGTGGCTTCACCGGAATCGGCGGCGGGACGCTCGGGCGCGGACACGCTTTCGGCAACGTCCAGATACAAGATCAAGTCGCCCTGCGAGACTTTGCCGCCGGCCTTGATCTTGATTTCCCGAACCACGCCGGCCAATGGGGAAGGCACTTCCATGCTGGCCTTGTCGGTTTCCAGGATGATCAGCGGTGTTTCCACATCGACGCTGTCGCCGGCGGCGACCAGTACGTCGATGACGTCCACGCCCTTGAAGTCGCCGATATCCGGCACATGAATTTCTTTAATAATGCTCACCGGGATTCTCCCTTATACCGTCAGCGGGTTCGGCTTTTCGGGGTTAATGGCGTACTTGGCGATGGCTTCGGCGACCTTGGCGACGGGAATTTGCCCCTCATCGGCCAGCGCCTTGAGCGCGGTCACCGTGACGTAGTACTGATCGACCTCGAAATGCCGGCGTAGCTTGACGCGGGTGTCGCTGCGGCCAAAGCCGTCGGTGCCCAGCACCAGATAGTGGCGCGGAATGAAGGGACGCAGTTGCTCGGCGTACAGCTTCATATAGTCGGTCGCTGCGACTACCGGCCCTGGATGGCCAGACAGGCAGGTTTCGACATAGCTCTTGCGCGGCGGTTCGGTGGGATGCAACAAATTCCAACGCGCGGCGTCCTGTCCTTCGCGAGTCAAACCGTTAATGCCGGGCGTCGCCCAAATGTCGGCGGTCACGCCCCAGTCTTCGCGCAGCCGGTCGGCGGCGGCGATCACCTCGCGCAGGATCGACCCGCAACCCATCAGTTGCACCCGGGGACCCTCGCCCTCGCCCTGACGGAACAGATACATGCCTTGGAGAATGCCTTCCGCCGAACCTTCCGGTATGGCCGGGTGCGAGTAGTTCTCGTTGAGGGTGGTGATGTAATAGAAGACATGCTCCTGCTCCTGGAGCATGCGGCGCAGGCCGTCTTGAATGATCACCGCCAGTTCGTAGGCAAAAGTCGGATCGTAGGACACGCAGTTTGGGATGAACTGGGCGAAGATCTGGCTGTGACCGTCCTGGTGTTGCAGGCCCTCACCGGCCAGGGTGGTGCGTCCGGACGTGCCGCCGATCAGAAAGCCGCGAGTCTGGAGGTCGCCGGCGGCCCAGGCCAAATCGCCGATGCGTTGGAAGCCGAACATCGAGTAATAGATATAAAACGGCACCATGTTGACGCCGTGATTGCTGTAGGCGGTGCCGGCGGCGATCCACGAGGAGGTAGCTCCGGCCTCGTTGATGCCTTCCTGCAAAATCTGCCCCTTCTTGTCTTCCTTGTAGAACATCAGTTGGTCGGCATCCTGCGGTTCGTAGAGTTGCCCTCGGGGCGAGTAGATGCCGATCTGGCGGAACATGCCTTCCATGCCGAAGGTGCGGGCCTCGTCGGCGACGATGGGCACCACGTAGCGGCCCATGGTCTTGTCGCGCGCCAGCTGGGTAAGCA
>JBATDL010000337.1:0-2549 GCA_049663445.1 Candidatus Competibacter sp. | reverse complement strand
AGGTACCATTCGTTGATGTTGCGCACGAAAGCATCGCGGGCGGTCTTGAGCTTTTTCCAGTCGAAGCCGAAATAATCCAATCGGAAGCCATAACCGGGCGCATCGTCGAGCGCATGAGCCAGATGGGCGGCGTACCACATGATTTTCTTGGGCACGCAGCCGACATTGACACAGGTGCCGCCGAGCCGGTCGGCTTCGATCAGGGCACAGCGGGCACCGTGACGGGCCGCCCGTTCCGCCACCGAGAGGCCGCCACTGCCGCCGCCGATGACGATCAGGTCGTAATGCTGGGTCATGCATCCTCCGAATGGTGAGCGTAATGATCCTGCTGGCGAAAATGCGAGTGTCGGGAGAAGCGGCCAGTGGCGGCGGCATCCCGCGCGCGATAGCCGTTACTATAGCGTGTGCCCGGCGGATCTGCCGGGTGGGGCGAACAAGACCGGAGGTAATCGATGCGTGGGTTGGGATGGAGTTTCATTTTACTTCTGTGGCCATTATGGGTCGGTGCGGGCGAGCTGCACTGGCGGGGACAATGGACCCAGGGTGGTTTGATCATTGGGCAGGCGCCGCCGGGTACTCGGCTGGAACTGGACGGGCAAACGGTGCCGGTGGCGCCGGACGGGGCGTTTGTGTTCGGGTTTCATCGCGATGCGCCGCCGGTGGCGCGCTTGCGCGCGGTGTTTCCGGACGGAAGTCGGGACGATCGACAATTGACGATCTCGTCGCGCCATTACAACATCCAGCGGCTCAACGGCTTGCCGCCGAGCAAGGTCACTCCGCCGTCCGCTAGGCTGGAGCGTATCCGCCGGGAAAATGCCCGGGTGGCTGCGGCCCGTCGGAAGGAGATTCCCCGAGCGTATTTCCTGAGTGGCTTTGCTTGGCCGGTCACCGGCCGCATCAGCGGGGTGTATGGCAGCCAGCGTATTCTCAACGGCGAACCCCGCCAGCCGCATTACGGCGTCGATGTTGCCAGGCCGGTCGGCACGCCGGTACGCGCCCCGGCCGACGGGATCGTCACGCTGGCCGAACCGGATTTGTACTATAGCGGCGCCACATTGATTATCGATCATGGCTATCAGTTGAGTTCCACGCTGATGCATCTGAACCGGATTGATGTCCGGGTCGGACAGTCGGTGCGCAAGGGCGATGTGGTCGCCACCGTGGGTAAGAGCGGCCGAGTGACCGGTCCGCATCTGGACTGGCGGATGAATTGGCGCGCGGCGCGAATCGATCCGGCATTGATCGTGCCGCCGATGCCGTGAAAAGAACAGGGACAAGGGACAGGGGATGTGGAATAGTCGAATTTTTGCAATAAAAATGCCCCTCTCCTGGTAAGAAGAGGGGCATGGGTAAGGCCGACGGTTTTACGCCATCGGCATTGCCGGTAGCGGTTGCAGTTTCCAAATCTCGGCGTTGTACTCCCGCATGGTGCGGTCGGTGGAGAACTTGCCGCTGAACGCCGTGTTAAGAATACTCATCCGCGCCCACTTTTCCTGATCCTGGTACGCCAGCGTAGCCTGCTGCTGGGCCTCGATAAAGCCGCGCAGATCGGCGATGGTCAGCCACGGATCGTGCGGGCTGGTCAGCGAGTGCAGGATCGGGTCGAAGATGCCCTTTTCGAACTGGTTGAAATGGTTGCTTTCCAGCAGGTGCATGATCCGGGCAATGTCGGCATCGGCGTTGATGATGGCGACCGGGTTGTAGTCCCGCCGCCGCTCTTCCACTTGCTGCGCCGTCAGGCCGAACAGGAAGAAGTTCTCGTCGCCGACTTCCTCGCGGATTTCGATGTTGGCGCCGTCCAGGGTGCCGATGGTCGCGGCGCCGTTCATCATGAACTTCATGTTGCCAGTGCCCGACGCTTCCTTGCCGGCGGTGGAAATCTGCTCGGACAGATCGGTGCCGGGGCAGATGATTTCCATCGCGGTGACCCGATAGTTGGGCAGGAAAGCCAGCTTCAGCTTGTCGCCGACCTCGGGGTCGTTGTTGATGACCTTGGCGATGTTGTTGGTCAGCTTGATGATCTGCTTGGCCATGTAGTAGCCAGGCGCGGCCTTGCCGCCGATCAGCACGCAGCGCGGGGTCCAGTTGGCGGTATCGCCGCGCTTGATACGGTCGTACAGGTGGATGACGTGCAGCAGGTTCAGCAACTGGCGTTTGTACTCGTGCATGCGCTTGACCTGTACGTCGAACATGGCCTTGGTGTTGAAGACCACGCCACAGTCGGCCTCGATCAGGCTGGCCAGCCGGACCTTGTTGTCCTGCTTGATCTCGCGCCAGCGCGCCCGGAATTTGGGATCGTCGGCATGCGGCGCCAGCTTACGCAACTCATCCAGGTTGGTAATCCAGCCGGAGCCGATGGTTTTGGTGATCAGCGCGCTCATGCCGGGGTTGCAACTGGCCATCCAGCGCCGTTGGGTGACCCCGTTGGTCTTGTTGTTGAACTTCTCCGGCCACAATTCGTAGAAGTCGCGGAACAACCCCTGCTGGAGTAGATCCGAATGCAGCGCGGCCACGCCGTTGACCGAGACGCTGCCGACGATGGCGAGATA
>JBATDL010000336.1:0-2103 GCA_049663445.1 Candidatus Competibacter sp. | reverse complement strand
AGACGGGCAAGGTCGGCGTTCGCGCCACGCTTACCGGGTGGAATTTCGACTAGGTTCAGCGCGCACTCTCGCGGCAGCCGCCTGGCGTATTCCTCATAACCGGCCTTGACCCAATCCGGCATACGGGTCCCCACGGCAAGCAGATGAATCTTCATGGGCGTCGTGCAAGGATCGGTCTCTCAATGCCCCAACGCCCTGGCGGAATTCACGGACCACAGCTTTTCCAGATTGTAGAAGTCGCGGGTCTGCGGCAACATGACGTGCAGCACGATGTCGTTCAAATCCACCAACACCCATTCAGCCTCCCGCTGACCTTCGACGCCCAGGGGCCGTATTCCGACCGCCGCGCATCTTTCGATCACCTTATCGGCCAGCGCCTTGACCTGGCGGCTGGAAGAGCCGCAGGCGATGACCATCAGGTCGGTGAAACTGGCAATCCCGCGCACGTCCAGGACCTTGATGTCCTGGGCCTTCACCTCTTCCAAGGCAGCCACAACAATTTTTTGTAAAACATCAAGTTGCATGAATTTCATCGATCCTCATAAAGTTACAGGGGTCGGAGCGGGCAGGGACTGGTACAGCGCCCGCTCGTGGATATGGGCCAGCACCGCCTCCGGCAACAAAAAGCGGGGCGACTGGCCGCGCGCCAGCAAAGCGCGAATGTAAGTCGCGGAGATGTCCAACTGGGTCACTGGCTGGAATAGGACACCGCCGGTAAGCTGGCGGTGCAGGGTGGCGGGGTCCGCCATGCGCGGGGCGATAAATTCCTCCAGCACCGGAACAAACGGCTTCGGCAATCCGGGCCGTTGCATCACCACGATGTGGGCGAACTGGCTCAACTCCCGCCAACGATGCCAGGTGTGCAACTCACGGAAGGCATCGGTGCCGACGATTAGGCATAGGGGTACATCGCTGAAGTCCTCGCGCAGCGAGGCCAGAGTATCCACCATATAGGAGGATCTCTCCCGGCGCAGTTCCCGGTCGTCGACCACAAAGCCCGCTTGCCCGGCCGTGGCCAAACGCACCAGCGCCAGTCGCTGCTCGGCGGTGATTTGCGGCGAGTCGCGATGCACCGGAATCCGACAGGGCACGAAGCGGATTTCCGCCAGATTCAGCACCTCCAGCACCTCCAGCGCCGGCCGCAGATGACCGTAATGGATCGGGTCGAAGGTGCCGCCCAGAATGCCGATGGGGCGTAGATGCGGCGGAAAGCGGCGGAAAGCGGTTGAGTTCACGATTTATATCGCCCTCACGCTTCGTATCCGGCGCCTCGCGCTGGTCGCGACGGAATCGTGGCCAGCCATGACCGCCCGCCCGGTGCGTCCCAGACTCCGCGCCTCACTCACGAATATGGCCGTCGCCCAGCACCACGAATTTCAGGGTGGTCAACCCTTCCGCACCGACCGGGCCACGGGCATGCAGCTTGTTGGTGCTGATGCCGATTTCCGCCCCCAGGCCATACTCCCCACCGTCGGCGAAGCGGGTGGAGGCGTTCACCATCACCGAACTGGAATCCACCTCGCGCAGAAAACGCCGTGCCCGACTATAATCCTCCGTCACGATGGCATCGGTGTGGGCGGAACCGTAGACGGCGATATGGTCCATGGCTCCGTCGATATCGTTAACGACTCGAACCGCCAGAACCGGCGCCAGATACTCGGCGTACCAGTCTTCCTCGGTTGCCACCCCGATCTCCGGCAGCAGGTCGCGGGTTTGCGGACAACCACGCAATTCCACGCCGGCTTCCCGATAGCGCCGGCCCAGCTCGGGCAGCACTTGACCGGCGATACCCGCCGCCACCAGCAGCGTTTCCATGGTATTGCAGGTGCCGTAACGCTGGGTCTTGGCGTTGTAGGCGATCGATACCGCCTTGTCGGGATCGGCGTGGTCGTCGATGTAGACGTGGCAGACGCCGTCCAGATGCTTGATCACCGGCACCCGCGCCTCGCGACTGATGCGCTCGATCAGGCTCTTGCCGCCGCGCGGCACGATCACGTCCACGTATTCGGCCATACCGATCAGCGCACCGACGGCGGCGCGATCAGTGGTGTCGATCACTTGGGTCGCATCGGCCGGCAAGCCGGCGGTGGCCAACCCCTGCTG
>JBATDL010000335.1:0-2166 GCA_049663445.1 Candidatus Competibacter sp. | reverse complement strand
GCGCTGGATGGTTCTGAACGGTTTGCAGGAAGACCGGTCGCGGCATCTGCCAGCAGCGGGTCGGTTCGCTGACCACGAAACTGTGTTTGCCCGTGCCTTCCAGCAAGGCCCCGGCGTCAAAAACATCCTCGGCGCCATACAGAGCGATCACGCACCACATGAGCGGGTCATCGTTGGCGGTGGTGGCTCTTTTGCCCATGCGATATGGGAGATCGGGGTTGCCGCCATCCACCTCGTAAACCGCGCCATCGATGATGAGGTAGAGACAGGCGGGGACTTCACCCGCTTTCAGTAAGACTTCGCCCGGTTCAAAGTGGCCGATCTTCAGTTCCTTGGCCAGCGATGCCAATTCCGCCTCGGAGAGTCGGTCGAACGGAGGCTGACGGGCAAGGAATGTTTGTTGATCCGGGATTATCACGGTAGCGGTTCGATTCCGATTGGCCAAAACAAGAACCCCTTCGCGGCGCGAGCCGGAAGGGGTTTATCTTAGCAGGATTCGACCGGACCCGGACGGTCGCTGCGCGAACGCGGCGACCAGCCCGGCTGGGCGGAACCACTTAGTGGCTTGCGCCCTCGGCGCCAATGCCGGTCTGACAGCGCACGTCCTGTGCGATGAATGCCTCGCATTCCTTCTTGGCGCGTTCGCTGTTATCGGTGATTGAACCGATCCAGATGCCCAGGAAGGCAATGCTCATCGAGAACAGCGCCGGATACTTCAACGGGAAGATCGGGTCACCGAGTTGCAGGATATCCTTCCACACGGTCGGGCCGACGAACACCAGCACACTGGCGCTGATCAGGCCCAGCCAGCCGCCGATCAACGCACCACGGGTGGTCATCTTGCCGTAGTAGATCGACATGAACAGAATGGGGAAGTTGGCGCTGGCCGCCACCGAGAAGGTCAACGCCACCAGGTAGGCGACGTTTTGCTTCTCAAAAGCGATACCCAATAGGATCGCGATGACACCCAATACCACGGTGGCGATCTTGGACACTCGCACTTCATGTTGCTCATCCACATTGCCGTGCGCCCACACGTTGGCGTACAGGTCATGCGAGATGGCCGAGGCGCCGGCCAGGGTCAGACCGGACACCACCGCCAGAATCGTCGCAAAAGCCACGGCGGAAATGAAGCCGAGCAGGAGGTTACCGCCCACCGCTTGGGCGAGATTGACCGCCGCCATGTTCTGGCCACCGAGGATGCCGCCGACTGCCTTGGGATCGGCGAAGTCCGGGTTGCCGGTCAGCAGCACGATGGCGCCAAAGCCCATCAGGAAGGTCAGGATGTAGAAATAGCCGATCCAGCCGGTGGCGTAGAATACCGATTTACGCGCCTCGATGGCGTTGCTCACGGTGAAGAAGCGCATCAGGATGTGCGGTAGACCGGCGGTGCCGAACATCAGCGCCAAACCAAGCGAAATCGACTCGATCGGGCTGGAGACCAAAGCGCCCGGCCCCATGATCGCGTCGCCCTTGGGGTGTATCTTGACGGCGTTCTGAAACATCTTCTCGGGGCTGAAGGTGTGGTCGGAAGCCATGTACAGCGCGCCGAAGGCAATGATGGTGGCGCCGAATAGCAGTAGGCCAGCCTTGATGATCTGCACCCAGGTGGTGGCCAACATACCGCCGAAGGTGACGTAAATGATGATCAGCACACCCACGATCATGACGGCATAGACATAATCCAGGCCGAACAGCAACTGAATCAGCTTGCCGGCACCGACCATCTGGCCGATCAGGTACAGGATGACCACGATCAGCGCGGCGGTGGCCGCCAGGGAACGCATCGGCACCCGCTCGAAGCGGTAAGCCACGATGTCGGCATAGGTGTACTTGCCCAGATTACGGAGCTGTTCGGCGATCAGAAACATGATGATCGGCCAGCCGACCAGCCAGCCGACCGAGAAGATCAGTCCGTCGTAGCCGTTCAGGAACACCAGGCCGGAAATCCCCAGGAACGAAGCGGCGGACATGTAGTCGCCCGCAATCGCCAGGCCATTCTGGAAGCCGGTGATGCCGCCGCCGGCGGCGTAAAAGTCTTTGGCGGTCTTGGTGCGCTGCGCCGCCCAGTAGGTGATAAACAGGGTGGCAGTGACGAACACCAGGAACATGATGATGGCGGGAATGTTGACCGCCGATTTCTTGACGGCGCCCAGATCGCCGCCG
>JBATDL010000334.1:0-2222 GCA_049663445.1 Candidatus Competibacter sp. | reverse complement strand
AACGAAGTGAAGCGGATCATAGTTCAAACTATGGACTTTCAGTCCCATAACTTTCAGTCCGTGGCTAGTCCACGGATGGCGCTTCAGCGCCCATTCTATGCACTTTCAGTGCATAGTGGTTGAATTTAAATTGATAATAATAGGTGCCTGCGGAAACATGAGCTTGTCGGTGCCGGTTCGACGTGGGTGCTGGGCGGGCTCCCGCTTCTCGCAAAGGGGTTCTTCTGGCAATCGGTTGGGTTTATATCTACAAGCAACTTGCAATAATAATGTATAATCATAAATACATTATAGCCTGATGGGCGTTGTGCTGGAGTGGATTTTTTTGAGGATGGCGGTAAGTTTTTGCGAAATTAATACAATATATAATGTTTTTCATACATCAGATAATTTTAATACATAATTTGATTGACATGACGCGAGTCCTTGATTAGATTTAGCATGAACTGTTGGGAGATGATGAACGATGTTGTTTGGTCGCAACTCTTTGTGTCGCGGTGGAGGCATCTCTCTGGTGTTCCTGGCCTTGGTGCTGGTGATTGTTCCGGCCATCGGCGCGATGGAAGATTTAAATGGATTGCGCTCGCGCGTCGAGGCACGATGGGCAGCCCTGATAGAGGGTGACTTCGATAAAGCCTACGCGTTCGAAACCCCAGCTTACCGCGCGCTCTACAACGTGCGGCAGTACCGTGGTCGCTATGGGAATGGTTTGCGCTGGCAGCAGGCCAAGGTGGTCAAGACGGATCTAAAATCTCCGGGCGTTGCGACTGTGATGCTTGAGATCGAATATAGCTTTCAGGTGTCCGGACAGGGTATGATGGGCCAGAGAGGGTCAGTCACCGAGACGTGGTTATGGGTTGATGGTCAGTGGTGGTATCAGCTCCAATGAAGGAGACCCCTACGCGGTGGAAACCCATCCTTTAACGCAATTAACGCAATTAACGCAATGTAATATCACTCTGCAAACTGAGGGAGTCACAGTGATGATGAAGCTACGCAAGAAAACCTTGGCGCTGGCCATGGCGACCGCCATAGTGGGAGGCGGTCTGACGCAGGCGCAGGCGCAATTTGTCGCGCAGGACAGTCTGGGCCAGGCTCTGATCTATCCGTACTTGACGGCGAACGATGGCTGGCAGACTTTCTTGCATGTAACCAACACCAGCAACACGCAGACGGTCGTGACCAAGGTTCGGTTCCGGGCGGCGTCGGATTCGGCGGATGTCTACGATATTATTCTGGTGCTGTCGCCGAACGACATGTGGACGGCGGTGGTCGAACAGAACGGCGCTAATTACGGAGTCCGGGCGACCGACAATAGCTGCACCGTGCCCCATTATGGCGCGGATGTGTTCCAGCCATTTATCGTGCAGACTTCGGAAGTGTACGCCGAAATCATCATGATGGGCGTTTCGACTTCGACGGCTGCGGGCAGTGTGGCGGCGAACGCCAAGCACAATACGGCGGGTACGCCGAAGGACTGCGCGGCGGTTGAGGCTGCTTTTTCAAGCGCAGCCAGCGTTGCGGGGCTTACTGAGTTCGGCGGCCCTAACAACAACTTAAACATCCCTTTTGCTAGCAACGTCCTAACCGGCAAATTCGATCTGGTTCATGTTCCCAGGGCATGGTCCGGCGCCGGTCGGGCCACCGTGGTTGCGAATTTTGGAGCCCCCGCCGGTCCTCTTGTGCAAGGCTCGGGTCCCTACATCCTTAACACCAATATGTGGTCTCAGTCCGCCGGGGACTTTGATCATCCCACCTTGGCGGAGGGAGCTAATGGCCTTACCGGTGTCAATATTGCCTTGAACAAGTCGAGGCTGATCAACGAATGGGTGCTCAATCCCAATTTGGGTGAGTTGTCTTCGTGGATCGTGACCTTCCCGACCAAGAAGCTGAATGTCGAGGCGATCAGCGCGGTCAACGGGTCGGCCGCTCAAACCCCGCCGAAGCTGAACACTTTCGGGACGGGTGGCTCGAACTGCATAACGGTGACCCCCTCGCTTTTCAACCGCGAAGAGAGACAGTTGATTGTGCCCTCTCCGGGGATCCAGCAGCTTTGTAATGAAGCCAACGTGATTAACTTCAAGAACGGTGCGATCGACTCTTCGTCCGTGTTGGCGTCCAAGGTTGCCGTCACCTTCCCCACCGATCTGCTGTCGACTGGCGTGCTGGCCGGGTGGATGGATCTCGTGATGCCAACCAACACGATTATTGCTGGTTACAAT
>JBATDL010000333.1:0-1833 GCA_049663445.1 Candidatus Competibacter sp. | reverse complement strand
CCTCCCAGCCTCCAGCGGGTCCGGGGGAGTAAGAACGGGCCGGCGCTAAAACGACTATTCATCCAGGGGAAGCAAGATGTACATCGGCGATTATCTCGGCCGGCGGACGATCTACAGTCCGGACGCGCTGGCGGTGGTGGATACCGGAAAAACGCCGGAACTGCGGCTCAGCTTCGCTCAAATGAATGAGCGAGCTAACCGGCTGGCCAATGCTCTGCGTGCGGCCGGCGTCGGCAAGGGCGACCGGGTGGCGATGCTGGCGCTGGACGGGGTCGAGCATCTGGATCTGCTGTGCGCCTGCGGCAAGCTGGGCGCGATTCACACCGCCCTGAACTGGCGGCTGCACTGGTGCGAGCTGCAACAGATTCTGGCCGATACCACGCCAACCGTGCTGGTCTACGATGAACCTTTCCGGGAAAACGTCGCCCAGTTGGCGCAGGCGGAAACCTCAGTGCGTCATTGGATTCACCTGGATGGCGCTGGTATCTCCGGTAGCCGGGAATTTAATGCGTTGCTGGCTGATTCATCACCCGATCCCTGTACTTGCGAAGATCTGAACGATGAGGACATCGCCGCCATCGTCTTCACCGGTGGCACCACCGGTTTGCCCAAGGGCGCTCAGATCAGCCATCGCCAGATCACCTGGAACTGCCTGAATACCGTCATCCACGATCTCGGTCGGGGCGACGTGTATTTAAACGTATTTCCGATGTTTCACGTTGGTGGACTGTTCGTGTACACCCTGCCGCAGGTGATCATGGGCGGAACTACCGTGTTGCTGAAGCGCTTCGACCCGGACCAGGTGTTGCGGCTGATCCAGCGGGAGCGGGTGACGGTGTTCGCGGCGGTGCCGGCCATGTATCAGATGCTGGCCCAGACGCGGGCCTGGGCGGAGGCCGACCTGAGTTCGCTGCGGTTCTGCACCAGCGGCGGCGCGCCGTTGCCGGTGCCGCTGGTCGAGCAGTACACCCGCGAAAAGGGAGTCCGCTTCAAGCAAGGTTTCGGCATGACTGAGTTCGGGCCGGGGCTGTTCGCGCTGGCCCCGGAAGACGCTATCCGCAAGGCCGGCAGCATCGGACGGCCGAATTTTTACATCGATGCCCGGATCGTTGGTCCCGATAACCGGGCGTTGGGACCGAACGAAGTGGGTGAACTGGTATTGAAAGGCCCCAGCATTGCCTCGGGCTATTTCAATAACGCCGTCGCCTGGAGCGCAGTAATCGATGAAGACGGCTGGTTCCACACCGGCGATTTGGCCCGTTATGACGAGGATTGGTATTTCTTTATCGTGGACCGACTGAAAGATATGTTCATTTCCGGCGGCGAGAACGTCTATCCGGCGGAAATCGAGGCGGCGCTGTACCGACATCCGGCGGTGTTTCAATGCGCGGTGGTCGGCGTGCCCGATCCCAAGTGGGGCGAGGTCGGCAAAGCGTTTGTGGTGCTCAAGCCGGATCAAACCGCCAGCACCGAGGAGTTGTTGGCGCACCTCGGCGAGCGCTTGGCCCGTTACAAGATTCCCCACCACGTCGAGTTTTTGACGGCGTTACCGATCTCGGCGGCGGGCAAGGTGCTGCGGCGGGAGCTGCGCCCGTAAGGGCAGGCACGAGAACCTGCCCTTACGGGGTTACTACGGGTTTACGCCCAAATCACTGAGCGTTGACGATCACGAAGTTCTGGTGCGGTTCCGCCCAGCGCAACATGATGTTCTTGCCGGCTTGCGGGAAGTTGGCGATCGGGTACTCGCCGTTGGCCCCTTGCAGGAACTCCACCCCCAGAGTGGTCACAGTGAAATTCACGTTGGCGAACTCCACGCCGTCGGCGAAAGCCCGC
>JBATDL010000332.1:0-5463 GCA_049663445.1 Candidatus Competibacter sp. | reverse complement strand
CGGCAATGCCGCGCTACTGGCGCGTCAGCGCTACAGCAGTGGGCTGATTGATTTTCAGACCGTACTCGACACCCAACGCACCCAACTCAACACCCAGGAAATCGTCGCCGCTGCCCGCGCCGACCTGAGCGCCGACTATGTGCGGCTGTACAAGGCGCTCGGCGGCGGCTGGAACCCTGATGATAGTGATAGTGACGCAACAGCCGCCTCTACCGAACCCCGGACTTCCCGACCATGAACCTTCCGATTCCTCCCACCGTGACGCCGCCCCCCGATACCGAGACTGACCTTGCGACCTTACTCGCGGAACCGGCATCGCCGGTCTGGTATCGCCGCCCGGCGCTGTGGATGAGCGTACTGCTGCTGGCGCTCGCCGCCGCTGGCCTGTGGTATTGGCAGGATCACCAGGCCGCCAGCGCAGCGCCCATTTACACGACGCACACGGTAGCACGCGGCAATTTAACCTTGACGGTCACCGCCAACGGGACTTTGCAACCCACCCGCTCGGTCAACATCGGCAGTGAACTTTCCGGCACGGTGTTGAAAGTTCATGTTGACGTGAATGATCCCGTCAAAAAAGGCCAGGTACTGGTCGAACTCGACACCGCCAAGCTGCGTGACCAGATTTTGCGCTCGCGGGCGGCGCTCGCGGCGGCCACCGCAAAGGTCGCACAGACCGTTGCTACCGTGAAAGAAACCAAGGCCAGCCTGGCGCGGCTCGAAGAAGTAGCGCGGCTGTCGGGCGGCAAAGTGCCGTCCAAAACTGAACTTGACAGCGGCCGGGCGATGCTGGAACGGGCTATCGCCGACGAGGCCAGCGCCCGTGCCAGCGTCAATGAAGCCCAAGCGGCGCTGTCCACCGACCAGATCAACCTGTCGAAAGCCTCCATCCGGGCGCCCTCTGACGGCGTGGTGCTCACCCGCAGCGTAGAACCAGGTAACGCGGTCGCGGCATCGTTGCAGGCCGTGACACTATTCAACGTGGCTGAAGACCTGTCGCAGTTGCGCTTGCAAGTCTATGTGGATGAAGCCGATGTGGGCGCAGTGAAAGTGGGGCAGGAGGCGATCTTCACCGTCAGCGCCTACCCGAATCGCCCATACCCGGCCAAGATCACTCGCGTGGCTTACGGCTCGACCATCACCGATAACGTGGTCACCTACCTGACCTATCTGGATGTGGATAACAGCGACTTGAGCCTGCGTCCCGGTATGACCGCCACCGCCACCATCACCGCGACCGAGCGCAAGGATGTGTTGCTGGCGCCCAACAGCGCACTGCGCTTCACCCCGACGGTTGCCGACGCGGGCCAGGCCGCGAAGAAAAGTATCACCGCCAGCCTGATACCGCGCATGCCCGGCAGATCCCACAAATCGGCTGCTGTCGGCGCCATCACCGCCACCGCCAAGAAGAAGGAGGTATGGGTGCTGCCGGAGGGTGGCAGTGGCGCTGCCGTGGCGGTGGTGATCACACCGGGCATCAGCGATGGCCGGATGACCGAAATCACCGGCGGCGATCTGCGAGTGGGAATGCAGGTCATCACCGACCAGAAAACGGCTGCCGCAAAATGAGCGCGCCTGATTTGATCGCCGTCGCGCCACCTTTGGCGACCGGCAACCCGCTGATTCGGCTGCGCGGCGTGACCAAGGTGTACGGCGTCGGCCCGGTCGCGCTAACCGCCTTGAAAGGCATTGACCTCGACATCCACGCCGGTGAATTCGTCGCGATCATGGGGCCGAGTGGCTCAGGCAAATCAACGGCCATGAACATTCTGGGCTGCCTCGACACCCCGACCAGCGGCCACTATCTGTTCAAAGGCGCCCATGTTGAAGCCCTGTCCCGCGATCAGCGGGCGCGGCTGCGCCGTCGCTATCTGGGCTTCGTGTTTCAGGGCTTCAATCTGCTGGCGCGTACCTCAGCGCAGGAGAACGTCGAACTGCCGCTACTGTATCGCGGCGAAAGCACCTCGGTGCGTCATGCGGCAGCGGCGAAAGCCTTGCAGTCGGTCGGCTTGGACGGCTGGGAACATCACACCCCCGCCGAGTTGTCCGGCGGTCAGCAGCAGCGGGTCGCCATTGCCCGCGCCATCGTCACCCAACCGGCCGTGCTACTGGCCGATGAGCCGACCGGCAACCTCGACACCCAGCGCAGTCAGGAAATCATGGAACTGCTGTCACGGCTGAACGTGGAACACGGCATTACCGTGTTAATGGTGACTCACGAGCCAACCATGGCGGCCTACGCCCGGCGTCTGGTGCATTTCGTGGACGGTCACATTGACAGCGACGCCCCCAATCCGCACCCCATCGCTTTAGACTGGCCGGTGCATCCGGTGGAGAGTCGCTGATGCTATTCAACACCCTCTTTCTCGCTCTGCGGTCGATCCGCCGTAACCTGTTGCGCTCGTTCTTGACCATTTTGGGCATCGTGATCGGCGTCAGCGCAGTGATTACGATGGTCACGCTCGGCAACGGCGCAACCCAAGCGGTGCAAATGCAGATCGCGGGTCTGGGCACCAACCTGCTGCTGATACGTCCCGGCCAACGCCACGGGCGAGGCGGCGGCGGCGGGTCGGTGCCGCAATTCACCGAGGCCGATGCGAATGCCATCCAGGCGCAAATCGGCGGCGTCGCCGCAGTGGCTCCCGAAGGTCGCGCCAGCCTCACCGTCGTCGCTAACGGCCGCAACTGGGCCACCAATATCTACGGCAGCAGCAATGACTGGTTTGAGACCGGCAATTGGAAACTGGCCAGCGGTCGCTTGTTCGACGCCGACGAACAGCACGCCGGGGCGGCAGCGTGTATTATTGGAGAGACGGTACGGCGCGAACTTTACAGCGGCACTGTCGGCCAGACCGGCTTGGGCGAGCCACTGCGGGTCAAGCAGTTCTCGTGCAACGTAATCGGCATCCTGGCCGCCAAGGGTCAAGGCGGGATGGGCGATCAGGACGACAGTGTGGTCGTCCCGTTGTACACCCTGCAACGCCGCGTCACGGGTAGCCGCAAAGTGAATACCTTGCTGGTGTCGATGGAGGACGGCAGCGACAGCACCCGGCTGAAAACCCGCTTGCGGCAATTACTGCGCGAGCGGCGCAAGCTGGCCGACAGCGACGATGACAACTTCAACATCTTCGACACCCAGCAACTCGCTGAAACCCTTTCGGGCACGACGCAGGTGTTGACCACACTGCTCGGGGCGGTCGCGGCGGTGAGTCTGCTGGTGGGCGGCATCGGCATTATGAATATCATGCTGGTCAGCGTCACCGAACGCACCCGCGAGATCGGTCTGCGTCTGGCGATTGGCGCGCTGGAGCGCGAGGTGCTGCTGCAATTCCTGATCGAAGCGGTGGCCTTGGCGGCGCTGGGTGGCATCATCGGCATTGGCATCGCGATGGGCGCATCCATTGTGCTAACCGGCTTGATGGAGTTGCCCTATCGGTTCGATCCGACCATTAACCTGCTGTCCTTTGTGTTCTCAGCGGGTATCGGGGTGGTGTTCGGCTATTTCCCAGCCCGGCGTGCCGCGCAAATGGACCCGATTGAGGCGCTGCGGCACGAGTGAAGTCCCGTAGTCAATTCAATCCAGCTCAAGCCAGATCTCATTGCGCCGCAAGAACCACGGCATCCACGGCGGATCATGGCGCGCCCACATCGCCGCGCCGCGCCAATGCAGGCCCGCTTGTTCGAGGGCGTCCTGCAACGTCTTCAAGTGCTTTTCGTAGCGACTCTGTGACCAGGTCCCGGAGTAGCGGATGACCGCCACGGTTCGCGCCGGAATCTCCCGCAGCGTTACTTGCGAATCGAGTGGTTCTGGAAGCGTTTCCAGCGTCCATTCGCGGGGCATGGCGAACTGAATGATGTAGCCCTCGGCGCTTGCGCTTTGCGCCACCGGTGCGGTCATCGCAATTTTGATCGGGGTTTGGGCCACCGGTGCGGTCATTGCAATTTTACGCTCCCCTTTGTTGCGGCCAAAAATATAGCCCGCCAGGATACGAAAGCCCTGGTTCCCGGCGTCTTCGGCGGCGGCGTTGACCACCGTTTCCGCCACCCGATAAGGCTCGTACTGGCGCACCTCGAAAGTGTCGTGAGTGCGAACGACGGTGTATGGGGGTTCGTCAATAGCCATGACGGTACTCCAGGCTGCCAGCAACAGGCCGGCCACCAGATAATGAAAGAAGGTCATCGCGATATTGTCAGCGCTAAACCGCCGCTTTTCACTGCCGAACGGATGGCGATCAAGGCCCAACCGTAGATAATCAAATCGATGCCAAACAGCAGGCCGAGCGTCCACACCGCTGTTCCCGGGAACCCCCACCAGACGATAAGACCCAGCAGGATGCTGGCGATGGCGCTGGCCAGCCACCAAACCCAACCGTTCGTCGCTCGATGTTGCAGCGCGTGGACCCCCTTGAACACACCGGTGACGATGAAATACGCGGCCAGGAAGATCGTCAGCGTCAGGATACCCCGCAACGGATAGAGCAGCAGGATCACGCCGGCGGCTATCGACAGCAGAGCGACGACGACCGTCCAGACGATGTTCCAGAAGCCCCGCAGTTGAAAAGCGAGCGCGCCGTAGAGGAACCCGCTCAGGATCATTAGCCAGCCCAGCAGGCTTTCAGCAACGAAGGCGCCCAGCACCGGTAATAGGATCGCGGCCGAGCCAACGACCAGAAAGAGGATGCCGAACCCCAGTAACGCCGTGGTGTGGCTCTTCAGGGCATCCTGGATGACGGCACCGGATTCCGGCGACGGCGGTGAGGTTAAAGCGGTCGTTAAAGCAGTCATTTTGTTGTCCTTACCCATTTCAAAGAGGTAGTACGAACTGGAAGCTCGTGCTACGGCGTGGTTTGGAAGCTTACGCAGCCGGGCATTCCTGCCTGATCCACGCGGCGACGCCGGGCCAGGAGTCCTTCAAGGTGCGCGAACCCATGAACAGACCGATGTGGCCGCCCGGCACCAACTTCTTGACGATCTTGTCTTTCGGCGTGGACAGCTTTTTCTCCGCGTCAAAAACCTGTGGGTAGGGGGTGATGTCGTCGCCCTCGCCGGCCATCAGGAAGGTCGGGCAAACGATGTCGCGCAGGCCGATGGTCCTGCCGAGCGCCGCGAACTCGCCCTTGCAGAACTGGTTGTCCTTGAACAGTTGTTGGATCGCTTGCAGATACCAGCGGCCGGGCAAATCCAGCGGGTTCTCGTACCAGCGCTCGAACTCTTCGTTCTTCTTGAGGTAGGCCGGGTCTTCAATGTGCTCGTAAAGTTCCAGGTATTTCTTGAAGTAGTGTTCCTCGGGGTGCATGCCCTTCCAGCCGGCCAGCATGAACTTGCCGCGCATCAGGCCGCCGCCCATGGTCACCAACTCCTCGAAAAAACTCATGGGTTGGTCTTGAGCGATCTTCTTGATGAAGCCGTCGCCGGCGTCGGCATCGAGCGGAGCGCCGGCGGTGACCAGCGTCGTCACCTTGT
>JBATDL010000331.1:0-2681 GCA_049663445.1 Candidatus Competibacter sp. | reverse complement strand
GGCCAGACCTATCTGGTGAGCGACGGACAAACCTATTCCGGCCGGGAGTTGTATGCGATGGTGCGCCGGGTGTTGGGGCGATCCATGCCGACTTGGGCGGTACCGGCCGGCGTGCTTCATGGCGCGGCCGATCTGGTAGATGCTCTATTGTGGCTGGCCGGTCGCCGCGACCGCTGGGCGCGGACCGCGCTGAACAAACTGCTGGGTTGGGCCTGCTACAGTTCCGCTCGAATCGAACGGGAATTGGGCTTTCGGCCGGTCTGGACACTGGAACGGTACTTCGACAGCGAGTCACGGGGATTGACCCAATGACGGAAACCGGGAGTGGGCTGCGTCGGCTGCGGCCGTATGGATTATGGTTGCTGGCGGTTGCTGGCGGCGCTCTGGCGAGCGTGCTGGTTCTGCTGCTGTTTTACCGATTGGGTGGCTTGCAGGTCGTGGCGTCGCCGGTGGTGCTGGATGGTGAACTACAGTTGGTGGCCGGTCAGGGCCAGCCCACGCCCGCTGGATTGGAAATCCGCCAGTCAGGCCCGGAAGGGGTGGCGGTGGTGCAAGCTCCGGTGCGGCGCATGGTTCGGGCGGCGTTGTATAGCCATCTGTCTTGGCGGGTGCATGGGTTCGAACTGGGCCATCAGTTACGATTGGTTTGGGTGACGTTGGCCGAGCCGCAAAAGAACCGGGTACTCACGTTGCCGCCAGCCGGGCCGGATGGAATCGGCGAGCTGGATTTGCGCGCGGAACCAAACTGGCAAGGCCGGATCGCCGCCCTCGGTTTGATCGTGCCTGGGCCGTTCTCGCAACCATTGCTGCTGGACCGGCTGGAGTTGCGGCCGGCGTCGCTTACCTTTGGCGAATTGCTGCGCTGGGCGTGGGAGGAGTGGACTACGTTCGAGGGCTGGAGTCAGCGCTCCATCAATTACACGGCGGGCGCGCCGCTGGACGCCTTGTTCCCGCCGGTGCTGGTGGTGGCGCTGTGGGTCGGTTTTGGCGGCATGTTGTACGCGCTGTTCGATCCTCCGCGCCGCTGGAAGTTGACGCCCTACGCCGCGCTGTTTCTGCTCGGCTGGCTGGTGCTGGATCTGCGCTGGCAGTGGGACTTGCGCCAGCGGCTCGCACAAACCGTGAAGAGTTTCGCCGGCAAGAGCGAGGAAGATCGACGGCTGGCGGCGCTGGATGGCGACCTGTACCGATTCCTGCTGGATGTGCGTCGGTACTTGCCGGAACAGCCGGTCCGATTGTTCATCGTCAGTGCCGATCCTCATGGGTTCCAAGCCGGTCGCGCCCGCTATCATTTGCTGCTACACAATGGCTATGCCGGTTTCTCGCAAGTGCCGAATCCCGGCGAGACGCGCGCTGGTGATTATGTGTTGATCCTGTCGCCTCTGAACGGCGTGGGTTATAACCGCAGCTCGCAGGCGCTGGAATGGCAAGGCGGACGGTTGCCGGCAGAGATGCTGTATGTCGCGTCGGCGGGCGCGCTGTTCCGGGTGCGCGGAGGCTGAATCTCGATGGAAGGGTGGCGGGTTGCTTTGGCGCTGGGTCTGCCGTGGCTGGCGGGCACGCTCTGGCTGCGCGCGCTCTGGCGCGATGCTCCAGCGGGTATCTGGCCGTTGGCGCTGGGGTATGGCGGCGTGATGGGCCTTCTGGCGGTCACTCTGCTGCTGCGCGTGCAGGCGGCGGTGGGTTTGCCGCTGAACTTTGTCGGACCCATTTTGATCGTGGCGTTGCTAACGCTGTCGGGCGGTTGGCTGGCGTGGCGGCGAGTTTCATTCTCCAACCGACTCCCCATGCGTGAAGATCGGGCGCTAGGGGTGGGGGCATGGTGGCCGCGCATTCTATTTATCCTGTTGTTGTACTGGCTGGGGTGGCGACTGCTCAGCTTGGCACAGGAGATTTGGTGGCGGCCCCTGTATCCCTGGGATGCCTGGACCACTTGGATGATGCGACCGCGCGTGTGGTCGGAATGGCATCAATTGATGCCGTTCGTGGACCCGCAGCGTTGGCTAGCCGAACCCAGCGGCTCGGTGTACACCATCGATGCTTGGACCTATCCGTATACGGTGCCGTTGCTGGCGTTATGGCCGACCTTGGCGTATGGCGCCTGGAACGAGACCGCCGCCAACCTGCCATGGCTGGGCGCGGCGCTGGCGCTGGGTTTGGGATTCTACGGGCAGGCGCGACTGTGGGGCGTGTCGCCTTTGACGGCACTGATTTTTACCTGGCTACTATGGTCGCTGCCGCTGCTGGACACTCATGTTGCCTTGGCGGGTTACGCTGATCTCTGGCTGGCGACGGTATTCGGTTTGGCGGTGATCGCCTTCTTCCAATGGGCGCGGGATGGCGACTGCCGGCAAGGGTGGCTGGCGCTGCTGCTGGCGTTGGCCTGTCCCTCGATCAAGTTGGAAGGGACGGTCTGGCTGCTGTTGTTTTTACCGGCCCTGCTGGCGGCTCGCCTGCGAGGAGGGTGGTTGCTGGTGCTGGCGGGGTTGGCGCTGGCCTTGGCATTGGGATGGTGGTTGGCGGGTGGGGTGGCATTCGGCATTCCAGGATTGGGGGAATTTCGGCTGACGCCGGCGTTGATTCAGGTGCCCTATCTGGGCCGGTTCGCCCTGGGTTATCGGGGTAGTTGGGACCCGGTGGTGATGAATTTCCTGGTGTTGGCGAACTGGCATCTGTTCGGG
>JBATDL010000330.1:0-2362 GCA_049663445.1 Candidatus Competibacter sp. | reverse complement strand
GGTATCTCCCTGTCCAAAGCGGCCATGCAGGACATCGAGGTTCGGTTGCAGCGAAACCCGCAACTCCCCAAGTGGGATATCCTGATCCAACCTGCATGGCCGGTATGAGATTTTGCGGAAATCGCCTAATACCAATTACTAATAGATTTTGGCTCATACATGGTCGCCCCTGTTTGCTTGCTACAAGCCACCAATCGATGGCTGCCCCCCCGTTGAAACCCGTTCCTTCCTGCGCGGCTTGGTGGGCGACATGGCGAAAGCGGCCGTCGTTTTCGGGGTCGCCTATGGGGCACTGCTAGGGATAGTGCTTCATTACTACGGGTGACTTCTTTGTCTTCCACTCCCACTCCCCTCGTACCTCAGCGGGCGAGGAGTTCTCATCCCGCTTCTAGGAGAAAGCGACGGTCCGTTGCTCCACATGGCTTTGCACGGCCAACTCGATGAGGCGAATCGTGTTGCGCGCTTCTTCCGGCTTGACAATCAGCTCGGCCTCTCCACGGATTGCCTGGTAGACATTCTCATAATAGGCCGGATAACACCCCTGGCCGGTTTCGATTTTCCCCTGGAAATGCAGGCCGCCGATTTGGGTATTGAGGATGCCCCATTGTGCTTCCGGTTCCATGCCCCACGCCGGCTCCCGCGGCGACCGTCCACGCTTCAGGGCTTCTTCCTGCGGATCGACCCCGTATTTCACGAACGAACCTTCTGTACCGTGCAAGGCAAATCGGGGGCCGGGCTGACGCACCAGCAACCCCGCCTTCAGCGTCACTTTCAGGTGGTCGTAATGGAGGATCAGTTCAAACTGATCATCGGCTTTTCCCGCCTCCCGTTGGCTCCTGATGTCGGCGGTGAGCATCCGGGGCAAGCCGAACAACACCTGCGCCTGATCAATGAGATGTGACCCGAGATCGAACAGGACGCCGCTGCCTGGGCCGACCTCTTCCCGCCAGGCCCGCTCCGGGCTGAAGGTGTTCCGAAAGCGGTCGAAATGCGATTCGTACTCGACCAGCCGCCCCAGATACCCCTGTTTCACGAGCTGGCGGACCGTCTGAAAATCGCCGTCCCAGCGCCGGTTCTGGAAGGCGCTGACCACTTGGTTCCGCTGATGCGCCAGATCAATCAGTTCCTGGGCCTGTTCCGAGGTGAGGGTAAAGGGCTTGTCCACCACGACATGCTTGCCGGCCAGGAGGGCCTGGCGGGCCAACTCGAAGTGGGAATTGTTCGGCGTGGCCACCACCACCAGTTCGATCTCCCCGTCCTCGAACAGCGCGGCGGCCTCGCGCACCACCTCAACCCAGGGGTACCGCTCGCGCGCGGTCTGGCCGCGCCGTTCCACGACCTTGGTCAGTCGCAATTGTGGAATCGCCGCGATCACCGGAGCATGAAAGATCTGTCCGGCCATCCCATATCCAATCAAGCCCACTTTCATTTCACGCATCGTCGTGTCCTGGTTGGAAAGAGGTTTAAAAACTGCGACCCGCGTTAATCTTGATCGGGTGGATAGGCCGAACAACCTAGATCCAGCGACACCGCGCGGTCGGCGGTGATCAGCATTTTCCCATACTCGTCCATCCGGGTCGGATCGAAGCGAAATTCCGGGATCGAGACGCTCACCCCCGCCACGACGCTGTTCCAGTGGTCGAAAATCGGCGCTGACAGACAGATCGCATGTTCTTCGAACTCCTGATTATCCAGACCGTACTTGCGCTGGTGGGTGCGCACGAGCTCTTCCAGAAACTGCTCCGCGCTGGTGATGCTGTTTTTTGGAAACGGGTAAAACGCAGCCCAGCGATGATGGCATCACGCCGCTCGGGTGTCTCCCAAGCCAGCATCGCCTTCCGATCACGGTGGTGTGGATCGGCGCGCGTTTGCCAACCCGGGAATACATACCCGGGTAGTACTTCGCATCCACCTTGTTGGGGTCACCGCAGAATTCGGAAAATTTCGTACGCTAAGCCGGTTGCGCAAACGATCCTTTCTGCAACGCGGTCCTAACCCCCGGAAAACGAGGCTCGCAGCGTTGCGAAAACCTGTTGCGATAGCCTTTCCATTGGCAACTGGATTTTGCAACGACGGCGGTCCGCGCGCTGCAAGCCCATGTACGAAGAAGGATTTGCGCCTTACCGTACGAAATTTTCCGAATTCTGCGGTGACCCCAAATAAAGGGGCTCTCAATACCGCACGGCAAAGCTCGCGCTTTCCCGGTAGTGCAGCGTGCGCTTGTCGTACATCTTGGTGGTGGCGATATGCCGGTGCCCGACGGAGGCCTGCACCGCTTCGATCGGGCACTTGCGATCCAGGGCCTCGGTGATGAAAGTGGCGCGAGCGCTGTGCGGAGTGACCCCGAGCGGCAATCCGGCGT
>JBATDL010000329.1:0-19440 GCA_049663445.1 Candidatus Competibacter sp. | reverse complement strand
GTGCTGCCCGGCGGGCTGACCATCGGACCAACCCGCCTGCGCGGCGTCGAGTCGCGGGGCATGTTGTGCTCGGCCAAGGAGCTGGGGCTGGCGGAAACATCGGAGGGACTGTTACCGCTGCCGGCGGACAGCCGGCCCGGCCAGGATTTGCGTGAACTGCTGGCGCTGGATGATGCCATTATCGAGATCGAGCTAACGCCGAATCGTGGCGACTGTCTGGGCATGGAAGGTATCGCCCGTGAGGTGGCGGCACTCAATCGCCGGGCGTTTCGGCCCTTGCTGGTCGGTGCAGTGGAGCCGGTGCTGGATGTGGCGTTTCCGGTGACCCTGCTCGATCCGGCTGATTGCCCGCGTTACGTCGGTCGAGTGATTCGCGGCGTCGATCCGGCCGCCGCGACGCCGCTGTGGATGAAGGAGCGCTTGCGCCGGGCCGGAATCCGCAGCCTGGGGCCGCTGGTGGACGTGACCAACTACGTGATGCTGGAACTTGGTCAGCCGATGCACGCCTTCGACCTCGGGCGCTTGAGCGGAGGTATCGAGGTGCGCCGCGCCCGGCCGGGCGAGCGGCTGGAGTTGCTGACTGGAGCGGTGGTGGAACCGGATGGGCAAACCCTGCTGATCACCGACCACAACGGCCCGCTGGCGCTGGCCGGCATCATGGGCGGCGAAATCAGTTCCTGCACCGAGGCGACCCGTGATGTGTTTCTGGAAAGCGCCTTCTTTGCGCCGGCCAGTATCGCCGGGCGTGCCCGCCGCTATGGCTTGCAGACCGATGCATCCTATCGGTTCGAGCGGGGGGTTGACCCACAGTTGCAACGGCGCGCCGCTGAACGAGCCACTCGCTTGTTACTGGACATCGCCGGTGGCCAGCCGGGACCGATCGTCGAGGCAGTGGCGCCCGAATTCTTACCGGCGGAGCCGGCGATCCGGCTGCGGCCGGAGCGGGTTCGCCTGCTGCTGGGGCTGGACATCCCCGCCGCTGAGGTCGAGGGCATCCTTCGGCGCTTGGGCATGGCGGTGGCGATTGAGATGGATCACTGGCTGGTCGTTCCACCCAGCAGCCGCTTCGATATTCGCCTGGAGGTAGACCTGATCGAGGAAATCGTCCGGGTGCACGGCTATGACCGGCTGCCGGGCAACCGGCCTCTGACCCGGTTGGAAATGCCGCCGCAGCCAGAACAACAGGTTGCGCTGGCGCGATTTAGAGAGGCGCTGGTGCAGCGCGGCTTTCAGGAGGCGATCACCTACAGTTTCGTCGATCCAACGTTCCAGGCCGTGCTCGACCCGGCACGGCGGCCCCTGGCGCTGGCCAATCCGATTTCCGCTGACTTGGCGGCGATGCGCACCAGCCTGTGGCCCGGTCTATTCAAGGCATTGATCCACAACCAGAAGCGCCAGCAGCCACGGGTACGGCTGTTCGAACACGGCCTGACGTTTGTGCCGACCGACGACGGTCTGCGGCAGGAACCGTATCTCGGTGGGGTGCTGGCGGGCGCCGCTCTGCCGGAACAGTGGGGATTGCCGGAGCGGGCGGCGGATTTTTTCGATCTTAAGAGCGATGTCGAGGCGCTGCTGGCACTGACCGGCGAGCCGGAAATGTTCACTTTCATGGCGGCCGCTCACCCGGCGTTGCATCCGGGCCAGTGCGCGCGGATTGATCGGGCAGGCGCACTGGTCGGCTGGCTGGGCGCGCTGCACCCGCAGGTGGCGCGGGAACTGGATGTGGAGGGCGATGCCTTCGTATTCGAACTGGCGCTTGCGGGGTTGCAAGCGGCGCGGGTGCCCGTGTTTCGCGAGCTGTCCCGTTTTCCAGTCAGCCGCCGCGATATCGCGATTGTGGTGGATGAGGCGGCTGCGGCCCAGGCCATTCAGGACTGCATACGCCGGCACGGCGGCGAATTATTGCGCGATGTGCTGCTTTTCGATGTTTATTGGGGTCCAGGCATTTCCGAAGGCCGGAAAAGTTTGGCTTTAGGATTGATTTTACAGGATTTATCGCGCAATCTTACCGACAATGTGGTCGAGGAGACCGTATCCGGCATCATCGCTGGACTGGCGGAACAGTTTGGCGCAACGCTTAGGGTTTAGGGCATGGCACTGACAAAAGCTGATATGGCGGAACGTTTGTTCGAAGAACTGGGCATTAACAAGCGCGAGGCCAAGGATTTGGTGGAGATCTTTTTCGAGGAAATCCGCAGCGCTTTGGAACGGGGGCGGCAAGTGAAATTATCCGGGTTCGGCAATTTCGACCTGCGCGATAAGAACCAGCGCCCGGGCCGTAACCCAAAAACGGGCGAGGAAATCCCCATCACCGCGCGGCGGGTGGTGACTTTTCGGCCCGGACAGAAGCTCAAGGCGCGGGTAGATGCCTTTAAGGGGGAAGCGCAGTAGGTCGTTCGATGACGAAGCACTTGGCAAGCTGCATGGATTGAATTAACATTGCCAACCCTTGCGGCGGGCGAGCTGCCGCGAAACGGGGCGTAGCGCAGCCTGGTAGCGCACCTGCATGGGGTGCAGGTGGTCGGAGGTTCAAATCCTCTCGCCCCGACCAACCAAAACAACGGCTTGACCTTAAAACGTCAAGCCGTTGTTTTTTGGCTTTTCCAAAGCCGAATTTTGTCCTCATGGTAGGCCATGCTAAAGGGTGGCTCGCCACCGTCGTCAAAACTCCAGTCCTTTCCCCCTTAGCGCCGCATGCACAGTACGATCATCGGAATGTTATGGGGTTTTGTGCCGCTGGTTACGGGTTTCGCGGTGGGGAGCGGGCGGGTCGGCGAAATGTGGATGGGGGGTCGAGTAACAATTGCTCTGGGCGCCAAGGCCATGGATATGGCCGGATAGGTTCCATGCGTGGTATAACGCGGCCTGCCTTGGTGACGAAAAACCATGACTCAAGACGACTTGCGATTTTCCCGGATACGCGGAACGCTCACCCCGGTCCCTTCCAAAATCTCATAACGGTCGGTTTGGGGCTTAGGAGGTTTTGGGCAAAGCGGTCGGTTAATTTCAGCATTACCCTCAAGCGCGATTCTGGTGACCCTGGTAAACCCGGTCTATACTAAGGCTCGGATTATCTCTGAATCAACCGTAGCATCTAAGCCAATTCATTGTTATATAGAGGATTTTTTTATGGCACAGCTCAAGCCCGGTGTCGTTTCTGGCAAAGACTACCTTACTCTCGTGGCTGCCGCGAAGGCGGGCGGTTACGCTCTACCGGCGGTCAATGTCGCCAGCAGCAGCACGATCAACGCGGTGCTGGAAGCTGCGGCGAAGAACAATTCCGACGTCATCGTCCAGCTTTCCAACGGCGGCGCGCAGTTCTACGCGGGCCAAGGCATGAAAGACGGCTTCAAGGCCAAGGTGCTGGGCGCAGTGGCGGCGGCCTACCATGTGCATTTGCTGGCCGAACACTACGGGGTTTGCGTGGTGTTGCACACCGACCATGCCAACAAGGGCCTGATTCCCTGGGTCGATGCGCTGCTAGATCACGGTGAGGTCTATTTCAAGCAGCACGGCAAGCCGCTGTTCAGCTCGCACATGCTGGATCTTTCCGAAGATCCGATGGAATTCAACCTTGGCGAGTGTGCTCGTGTTCTGGCCCGCATGGCTCCTTTGGACATGAGCCTGGAAATCGAACTCGGCGTCACTGGCGGTGAGGAAGACGGCATTGGCGGCGAGCTCGACGAAAGTGCTGACAATTCCCATCTTTACACGCAACCGGAAGATGTGTTACAGGCTTATGAGCGCTTGTCGCCCATCGGCCATTTCTCGGTCGCCGCCTCCTTTGGCAACGTGCATGGGGTGTACAAGCCCGGCAACGTCCAGTTGCGCCCGGAAATCCTCAAAAACTCGCAGGCGCTGATTGAGAAGCAGCGCGGCACCAGCCCGAAGCCGCTGAATCTGGTTTTCCACGGCGGCTCCGGTTCGGAGAAGGCGAAGATCACCGAGGCTGTCAGTTACGGGGTGTTCAAGATGAACATCGACACCGACCTGCAGTTCGCCTATTCCGAAGCCATCGGCAAGTTCGTCAGCGAGAACCCCAAGGCGTTCCTGCATCAGATCGACCCGGAAACCGACAAGCCTTATAAGAAGTTCTATGACCCGCGCAAGTATCTGCGCCTGGCGGAACAGAACATGGTGGCGCGGCTGAACGAGGCGTTCACCGATCTTGGTTCCAAGGGCAAGTCGCTGGCGGCGTAAAAACCGCTATTGCCGGCTGCTGGTTGCTGGCTGTTGAGTACAGGAAAAGCCTGCCGAATTTTCGGCGGGCTTTTTTTCTGGAGATCTGCTTCAGAAAATATGAGTGTTCAGACTAATCAGCACCAATACGGCGGTCAGCAGCACGGCCAAACCGATGCCGAGCAGCGCCGTGTTGGTTTTGGCGGGTGCCGATTCCCGGGATTCCAGCCGTTCCAGCGCTTGCCGTAGTTCGTTCAGGGTTTGCCGTTGTTCCAGAACCTGCTGTTCGGCTTGATCCAGTCTCTGGGCGTGAGCCGCCAATAAATCGGGGTTTGCCGTTGTTTCCAGCACGGTCAGCCGCTGGTAAATCGCGAGCAATTCGCCGTGTAGTTCGCGGATGACCGATTCGAATTTTCCGAACTGTTCCGCTTGCGCGGCCAGGCGGTGGTCGAAGTCAGCCATTTTTTCTTGGCCGGCATGCAGACTTTCGAGGATTTTTGCAACCTCGGCGAGCCGTTGTTCCTGCGTGCTGGCCAGTTCCTGAGCGAACGCCTGCTGGCGGCTGTTCAGTGCCGCCAATTCGTGCGCTTGGGTCTCGTTTTGTTCGTGCGCCGCCGTGGTTTGAGCGTGCAGGCCTGTTTCCAGCAGCGTGGCGGCTTGTTGCACAGTTCGTAGTTGTTCTTGCGTGCTGGTCAGTGCCTGCGCGCTCTCGGCCAGTTCCTGGGTGAATGCCTGCTGGCGGCTGTCCAGCGCCGCCAGTTCGCGCGTCTGGGTCTCGTTTTGTTCGTGCGCCGCCGTGGTTTGAGCGTGCAGGCTTGTTTCCAGCAGCGTGGCGGCCTGTTGCACGGTTCGCAGTTCTTGTTGGATCGTTTCCAGCGCTGTCGCCATGTCGCCCACCCGCCGTTCGTGCGCGCCGCTGTCGTCGCGTAGGCCCTCCAGATCCCGATGGGCGGTTTGGAAATAGTCGCGCAGAGCGTCCAGCGCAGTTTCAAGTTCTTTGGGATTGTTCATAAGATCCTCGGTACGGGGTCTAACAGTGTTATGGTCGGGCGCGAACTAGTGCATTGACGCATAAATTCTGATAGGCAGCGCTTAGAGCGCCTGGCTCCCATGCTCCAGCGTGGGAGTACGTCCAGACGCTCCAGCGTCGCGATTCAGCATTCCCACGTTGGAGCGTGGGAACGAGAACCTGTCAAAATTTTTGCGGCAGCCCACTAGCCCAAATTTTAGTGGTTTTTTGAGGGCAATGGGCCGGGTCAGGATCGTTGGTCGAGGATGCATGGATGGAGAGGAGCGATGGGCGCTCATCGACTGCGGTTTCAGAGCATGGATGACTTAAGCCGCCGTCCCCTATAGAATTCACCCCCTTTCACTATGCCCGGAGTTGTAGCGTGCAGGAACTCAATCCCTACTTTCATCAGATTCAAGACCTCCAGGGGCGTTGTGCGTCTCTGAGGGGGTATCTTTGACTTCGAGACCCGACGCGAACGTTTGGACGAGGTCAATCGGGAACTGCAAGAATCCAACGTTTGGAACAATCCAGAGCGGGCGCAAACGCTGGGCAAGGAACGCGCTCAACTGGAAGCGGTGGTGCACCGACTGGAAAACCTTGATCGAGGTCTGAACGAAGTCGCTGAATTACTGACGCTGGCCGGCGAAGAGGGCGACGAGACGGCGGTCGTCGCAGTGGTGCGCGATCTGGACGGTTACGACCGAGTGGTCGCCGACCTGGAATTCCAGCGGATGTTCTCCGGCGAGCTGGATGCCAGCAACGCCTTCCTCGATATTCAGGCCGGTTCCGGCGGCACCGAGGCCCAGGATTGGGCGGAGATGCTGCTGCGGATGTACTTGCGCTGGGGCGAGCGGCGCGGTTTCAAGACCGAACTGCTGGAAGTGTCGCCGGGGGAAGTGGCGGGGATCAAGAGCGCCAGCGTCGGCTTCGAGGGCAGCTACGCCTTTGGCTGGCTGCGGACCGAGATTGGCGTGCATCGGCTGGTGCGCAAGTCGCCGTTCGATTCCGGCAACCGTCGCCACACCTCGTTCGCGGCGGTGTTCGTGTCGCCGGAAATTGACGACAGCATCGAAGTGGAGATCAATCCGGCCGATTTGCGCGTCGATGTCTACCGTGCCTCTGGGGCCGGCGGCCAGCACGTCAACCGTACCGAGTCAGCGGTGCGCATCACTCACCTGCCGACCAATACCGTCGTGCAATGCCAGAATGACCGTTCCCAGCATAAGAACCGCTCCACCGCCATGAAGCAACTCAAGGCCAAGCTCTATGAGCTGGAGCTGCAAAAGCGCAACGCTCAGGCCCAAGTGGTGGAAGACAGCAAATCCGATATCGGCTGGGGTAGCCAGATCCGTTCCTACGTGCTGGATCAGTCACGCATCAAGGATCTGCGTACCGGTATCGAAACCGGCAATACCCAGGCAGTGCTGGATGGCGACTTGGATGCATTCATCGAGGCCAGCCTGAAGAGTGGGCTGTAAGCCGTTCCCTTGTTCACCCAAACCGGTTTTCATCCCATGTCCCTGAAACCACAGAATCCCGTTGTCGCTCCCGAGGAACTCCTCGACGAAAACAAGCTGATCGCCCTGCGCCGTCAGAAATTGCACGAGCTGCGCCAGCTTGGCCATGCCTATCCCACCGATTTTCGCCGCGATGCGCTAGCGGCGGAGCTGCACGCTGCCTATGGTGATAAAGAAAATGCCGAATTGGACGCCGAACCTCGGCGGGTTCGCATCGCCGGGCGAATGCTGGCCAAGCGGATCATGGGCAAGGCCAGTTTCGCGCGCCTGCGCGACCAATCCGGCGACATTCAACTGTTTATCCAGAAAAACGCTGTGCCGGATGGGTTGTATGAGGATTTCAAAGGCTGGGATTTGGGTGACATCCTGGGCGCCGAGGGCACGGTGTTCAGGACCAGGACCGGCGAACTGTCGGTGAAGGTGGATGCGCTGCGCCTGCTGACCAAGTCGTTGCGGCCGTTGCCGGAGAAATTCCATGGGCTGGCCGATCAGGAAACCCGCTACCGGCAGCGCTATGTGGACCTGATCATGAACGAGTCTACCCGGGCTACTTTCCGCCTGCGCTCGGCCATGGTCGCCCACATCCGCGACTTTTTTAACCGGCGCGACTTCCTGGAAGTCGAGACGCCGATGATGCAGCCGATTCCCGGTGGCGCGACGGCACGACCGTTCATCACCCACCACAATGCCTTGGATATGGAGCTGTACCTGCGTATCGCGCCGGAACTGTATCTGAAGCGCTTGGTGGTGGGCGGTTTCGAGCAGGTTTACGAAATCAATCGCAATTTCCGCAACGAGGGCTTGTCCACTCGCCATAATCCCGAGTTCACCATGCTGGAGTTCTATCAGGCGTATGCCGACTACCGCGATCTGATGAATTTGACTGAAGAACTGTTGCGCGGCATGGCGCACGCCCTGTTGGGTGCCACCACCGTTCAGTACCAGGGCGAGAGTTATGATTTCGGCCAGCCGTTCCAGCGGCTGACGGTGCGAGAGGCGGTGCTGCGCTTCAATCCGGCGATCGCTGCCGCCGAGCTGGACGATCTGGATGCCGCCCGGCGCATCGCTGCGGGCTTGGGGCTGAAGGTGCAACCCGAGCACGGTTTGGGCCGGGTGCAGTTGGATATCTTCGAGCAGACCGTCGAGCATCGGTTGCGCGACCCAACGTTCATCACGGCCTATCCGACCGAAGTATCGCCGCTGGCCCGGCGCAACGACGCCGATCCGAATGTCACCGACCGCTTCGAACTGTTCGTGGGCGGGCGGGAAATCGCTAACGGCTTTTCCGAGCTGAACGATCCCGAGGATCAGGCGGAGCGGTTTCGCCGGCAGGCCGAGGCCAAGACCGCCGGCGACCAGGAAGCCATGCACTACGATGCCGATTACATTCGGGCGCTGGAATACGGCCTGCCGCCGACGGCGGGCGAGGGCATCGGCATCGACCGGCTGGTGATGCTGTTTGCGGACGCGCCTTCGATCCGTGATGTTCTGCTGTTTCCACACCTGCGGCCGGAGTGATGCACTACGGGTGTTGCGCTCAAGAACTGGCTTCGGAGGCGACGCGCGGGAGCGGCGGATTAGCGATCGCACTGCGCATCGGCACGATATTGCCGTGTTCCGCGCAGTGGGCGTAAGGCTGCTCGCGGATGACCGCGACGGGCCGCTTGCAATGCGGGCAGACGGTATGGATTTGCCGTAAAGTGTTCATGCGTTTCCTCGTTAAGACCTGCTTTTATCCCTGTGGCCACAGTCTTGACGATTTTATTCCGCATTGCAACAAAAATTTGTTGCAATGCAACACCAGGCAATCTGCGCGGAAGCGTGCGCTGTCCTATTATCCGCCGGACCGCTGGTGCCGTGTTTGCCGGGCCGGAGCGATGGTTCCAGATCTTTTTCCACTCCCGTCGCTGGCTGAAAACCGATCTGGCCGCAGGAACGCGGGGCAGCTTTTCGCGCCGCTCGCTTGATAATCCGCCGCCAGCACCGCCCGCGCGGCCGGTTCATCGGTACCCAGCACCTTGACCAATCCCTGATATAGCCAGTCGAACAGCCGTTCCAGCGCGAACTGATGGGTTTGCCCGGTGGTGGCAAATAGCCAGTCGCTCAAGGTCATGAACCGGCCGAACGGGTCGTTGCCCAGCAGCAGCGGACGGGTTTGCGGGAATCGTCCGGAGTTGCCGATCAAATCCCAGTAGCGGGCAAAGCGCTCCATCTGCCGCATCGTCGCGAAATCCAGGGTCGTCGAACACAGCAGGTTGTAGGGCGGATGTGGGTTGTAGCGGCAATCGAAGCTTGCGGTGTGACGATGGATCGGCGCGCCGCGCAGCCGCTTAAGTACGCCGACCTGAATTTCGTGCGGGTCGAGCGCCGCCAATTGATTGAAGCCGGCGGCGAAACTGGCCAGATCTTCGCCCGGCAGGCCGGCGATGAGATCGACGTGCAGATAAGCGTGGGTGTTCCGGCGCAGCCAGACCAGGTTTTCCATCGTCCTGTGGTTGTCCTGTTGGCGGCTGATTAGCGCCTGCACGGTGGGGTTGAAAGTCTGAATCCCGATTTCGAATTGCAGCGAGCCGGGCGGGAAGCGCGTGATTCGGGCCTTGAGCGGTTCCGGCAGGTGATCGGGAATCAGTTCGAAATGCAGGAACAGCCGTTCGTCCAGCCGCTCCAGGAAGAAATCCAGAATTCGCGCGCAGGTCTTGACGTTCAGATTGAAGGTGCGGTCCACGAATTTGAAATGGCGCACGCCGCGTTGATGCAGCGTTTGCAGTTCGGCCAGGAACGGCTCCAACGGGAACGGCCAGGCGGTTTTGTCCAGCGCCGACAGGCAAAACTCGCACTTGAAGGGGCAGCCGCGCGAAGCCTCGACGTAGATCAATCGGCGGGCGACGTCCTCGTCGGTGTAGAACCGATACGGTGGTAGCAAGCGATCCAGCGGTGGCAGTTCGGCGGCGATGATCTTTTCGTCCGGTGGGTTCCCCGCATCGATCTGCCGGCACAGTTGCGCGAACGCCAAATCCCCCGGGCCAGCGATCAGATAGTCGGCCAGCTCGACGATCGCTTGTCGGTCCCATTCATAACTCACCTCGGGACCGCCGAGCACCACAATCAGATCCGGCCGTACTTGCTTGAGCAGGGCGACGACCTGGGTGGTTTCCACCACGTTCCAGATATAGACGCCAAACCCGACGAGGCGCGGCTGTTCGGCCAGCAGGGCCTCGGCGATGTCCAACGGTCGCTGGGTGATGATGAATTCGCGGATGGCGGCGTCGGCTTGTAACTCGCCCAGGTTGGCCAGCAGATAGCGCAGCCCGAGCGAGGCATGGAAGTAGCGGGCATTCAGGGTCGAGAGCAGGATGGCGGGCATGGGCGATTGGGCGGTGGTGGTGGGTTCATCCCGGTTCGGGTGGGTAGACGATGATGCATCTATTATATTCGCGAGTTCGCTGCTCCGGCTCATGGTGGGTTCGACGATGCCTCGTGGCGTTCCTTGACTCAACGGATTCCTGGGACTGATCTTTAACCGTGTTGCTGAGTGTTTCAACATCGGTCTGGGGGTGGCGGCGACCAAGTGGCCACGCTATCGCGGTTTCCCATCGCATCCAATGACTTCGGCGGCGCCATCCAGTCGCTAGCGGTGTTGCGCGAGTGCTGAAGTGGACCCCCAACCTTGGGTATAATCGCGCCGTTCTTGCCAACTTGCCACGGGAAACCGGAACCGCCATGAGCCAATCCCTTGCCGAACTGCGTCAGGATTATTCCTTGAGTATCTTGACCAAGGCCAATGTGGACCCCGATCCGATCCGGCAATTTCAGCGCTGGATGCAGGAAGCCATCGCTGCGCAACTGCCCGAACCCAACGCCATGACCCTGGCTACCGCCGACCGGACTGGACGCCCTTACGCACGCGTGGTGCTGCTCAAGGCGTGCGATGCCGACGGTTTCGTGTTCTTTACCCACTACCGCAGCGACAAGGGCCGGCAGATTGCCGAAAATCCCTACATCGCTCTCGTGTTTCTTTGGTTGGAGGTGGAACGGCAGGTGCGAATCGAGGGTACGGTCAGCCAGATACCCGCAGCCGAGTCGGAAACCTATTTCCGCAGCCGGCCGCGCGAAAGCCGGTTGGGCGCGCTGGCATCGCGGCAGAGTCAGGTGGTGGCCAGCCGCCAAATTCTGGACCAGCGCTTCGAGCAACTGGCCGCCCAGTATCCGGACGATGATATTCCGATGGCCTATCACTGGGGCGGCTATCGGGTCAAACCGGACCTGCTGGAATTTTGGCAGGGTCGACATGGCCGGATGCACGACCGGCTGCGTTATCGCGCACGGAAAGAGGGTGGCTGGCTGCTGGAGCGGCTGGAACCCTGAATCCTACCATGCCGTGCTCGAAGCTGGCCCTGTTGCTGGCCCTGTTGCTGGTCGGGTGGTTTGTGCCCGGCAGTTTCGCCCAGGGAACTTCGAACGCGCCGGACAACGAGTGGTTGACCCACACGGCGAGCGGCGAGCTGCGTGTGCATTTGTATTTCTTCTGGACACGGACCTGTCCTCATTGCCGCCGGGCGCAGCCCTTCGTCGAGTCGTTGCCGACCCAATATTCCTGGCTGGAGTTGCACAGCCACGACCTGACGCAAGACATGGCTGCGGGGTTGCAGTACGCCCGCATGGCCGAGGTACTGGGTGAGTCGGCCCGCGCCGTGCCGGCCCTTCTATTCTGTGGCCGGATGATAACCGGCTTCGATAGCCCCGATAGCACCGGCCGTGCCCTGCGCCAGCAGCTGGAAGAGTGCCATCGCCGCCACGCGCAAGCCACGACGGCTTCTACGCCCGCGCCACCTGTCGCCGACGAGCCACCGTTGTTGGACCTGCCGTTGCTCGGTGCGCTGGACCCTGCGTCGCTTTCCCTGCCAGCGCTGACTGTGCTCTTGGCTGGACTGGATGCGTTTAATCCCTGCGCTTTCTTTGTGTTGCTGTTTCTGCTCAGTTTGATGGTGCATGCCCGCGACCGCAAGCGGATGCTGCTGATCGGCGGGGTGTTCGTATTTTTCTCGGGCGCGATCTATTTTCTGTTTATGGCTGCTTGGCTCAACATCTTTCTGTGGCTGGGCGAACTGCGGTTTATCACCGTGCTGGCCGGTTTGCTGGCGGTGTCGATGGGCGGTTTGAACGTCAAGGATTTTTTCGCTTTTCGGCAAGGGCCATCGCTGAGCATTGCCGACGAAGCCAAACCCAAGTTGTTCAAACGCATGCGGGCCTTGGTGGGCGGGGAGAGGCTGCCGTCGCTACTGGTGGGCACGGTCGCGCTGGCGATCGTCGCCAACAGCTACGAACTGCTATGCACCGCCGGTTTTCCGATGGTCTATACTCGCACTCTGACCCTGAATTCGCTGTCCACCGAGGCGTATTACGGCTACCTGGCGTTTTACAACCTGATTTACGTGCTGCCGCTGCTGGTGATCGTGCTGGTGTTCACCTGGACGTTGGGTTCACGCAAGTTGCGGGAGAGAGAAGGGCGTTTGTTGAAACTGCTGTCGGGAACCATGATGGTGGGGTTGGGATTGCTGTTGCTGGTTTATCCCGAAGGGTTGAGCGATGCGTTCACTTCGTTGTTGGTGATCGCCGCCGCGCTGGCGTTGACCGGGTTGGCGGCGGTGATGCAGAAACAAAGTTGATGGCGTGCGGTTTTCGACCGTGTGCTCTTCTTGTAGCAGCCGAACAGCATTTAACCATGCATTCAGAATGGTCTAAACTCGTGCATTGTCTGTGTGGCCAAGCTCGTTATGGCGGCATTTCGCTCTTCCAGGGGTTGCGCGATCAGGCGCAGTCGGTATAATGCGACCATCGCCAAGGCCATGCCAATACTAGAATTAATGGCGATTTCCCCAGTGTGGGGCTTTTTTGTTGTCAGGGTTGCAGTGGTTGGCGGAATCCAAAGAAAACATTAAAAATGACCAGATAAAGTGCCTGGCCAAAAACCATCAAAGGAGGATTGCACGATGGGTTCGGGAGGTTCGATAAACCTACCGCACATCGTCAATTCTAGGATTCCAGCTTAGAACAAGCACCCTAAGATTCTCATGGCGACATCAACGACCGATCCTTTTGCTGGATCGGTCTTCTTCGTTTTGGGCGCTGCATCGCGCCCATCCGCCGCCATTTTCGGATCATGACGTTTTCTCCAGATTAAAAGCCTTCTCTGGGTCAGTGATTACAGGGGTGTCCCTGCCTGGAACGGCAGGATGCTGCCTCCCCGGTCAGGCCGTCAGCACCAGTTGTTCGGCCAAATAGCGCTCGCACCCCTTTAGCGTCGACAGCTTCGGGTAGTCGAAATCGAAAATGGTCACGTTCATCTCTTTTTCCAGATTCATCATCAGCCGCAGGAAGTCGATCGAATCCAATTCGAGCTGGTCATGAAAGCTGATGTCAGGGTTAATCGCCTGGGTGTCGGCGTTCGGGATGACATCGCCAAGGGTGCGAAGGATCGTTTCGCGAATTTGTTCTCTGCTCATGGTGCTCATGGATTTTTCCTCTCGCGCGGGGTAAGGCACGCTCAAACCCTATAAACAACGTTCTGTTGTATGTGTTGTAATGGCGGCATGTTGCGCCGCAACATGAGTGTCGCATCGATCATTTGAAAAAGCAAGTCACTCTCGGCGATGCAGCTCCTACAGACGCTTGATTGAATCTAAGCAATAATCTTGCCAGCAGCGATCAGAATAAGCTTATCAAGGTCAGGGTTTGGTTTCCTCGCTGTTTTCCAGAGTGGATAGGTCACCCGGCGGCAGCCCCAGTTCCCGGGCGCGCAGCAGCCGGCGCATGATTTTTCCGCTACGGGTCTTGGGGAGATCGGTCATGAATTCCAGCTCGCGTGGTGCCACCGCCGGTCCCAGCCGGGTGCGCGCAAAACCGAGCAATTCCCGGCGTAGCGCGTCGTCGGGCGCATGACCGGGCTTGAGCGCCACGAAAACCTTGACGATTTGGCCGGCGAAATCGTCCGGTTTACCGATCATGCCGGCCTCGGCCACCGTCGGGTGTTCCATCAACACGTTTTCCACCTCGAACGGCCCGATCAGGTGCCCAGAAGTCTTGATCATGTCGTCGGCGCGGCCCAGGAACCAAAAGTAGCCGTCGGCGTCCCGGGTGGCCGAATCGCCGCTGAGATACCAGCCGCCGGCGAAGCATTGCCGGTAGCGTGCTTCATCCTCCAGGTAGTCGCGGAACATGGAGGGCCAGCCTGCCCGCAGGGCCAACTCGCCTTCCTCTCCCGGTTCCAGCAAATCTACGCCGCCGTCCGGTCGCTGCCGGACGATGGCGGCCTCGACGCCCGGCAGCGGTCGGCCCATGGAGCCGGGTCGGATGTCTTGGCTGCGCGTGTTGGCGATCATGATCGCCCCGGTTTCGGTTTGCCACCAGGTGTCGTGGAACGGCTGGCCCAGCGTTTCCAGGCCCCAGACCACGCCTTCCGGGTTCAGCGGCTCGCCAACACTGGCCATGAAGCGCAATGCACTCAAATCGTATCCGCAGGCGGCGTCGGCGCCAGCCTTCATCAGCATGCGGATCGCGGTCGGGGCGGTGTACCAGACGTTGACCCGTTCCCGTTCGAGAATGGCGTACCAGCGGCGGGCGTCGAATTCAGCCTCATTGACCACCAGGGTTGCACCGTTGGCCAGCGGGGCGATGATGCCGTAGGACACGCCAGTGACCCAGCCAGGGTCTGCGGTGCACCAATAGATATCCCCGGGTCGCAGGTCCAGCACCCAGCGGCCGGTCAGGCGGTGGGCGGCCACAGCGTCGTGGACATGAACTGCGCCTTTTGGGGTGCCGGTGGTGCCGCTGGTGAAATGTAGCAGCGCCCTGTCTTCCGGCAGGGTGGTGGGTAGCGCTCGCCGGTCCGATTCGATCTTCATAAGAGCCTGAAAGGAATGAACGCCAGCTTCACCATCGCCACCGTCGGCCAGCAACACCTGCTCAAGATCCGGCAGTTGCTCGCGCTGCGGCTGGATCTTGCGCTGGTAAAGCAGCGAGGTGGTTACCAGCAGCCGCGCCTGGCTCTTGACCAGACGTACCCGCACCGGTTCCGGGCCGAAAGCGGAAAACAGCGGGCAGAACACCGCGCCGGCTTTCAGTGTGCCCAGCGCCGCCACATACAGTTCGGGGATACGGCCGGCCAGCGCGCAAACCCGGTCGCCCTTGCCGATGCCGAGCCGCTCCAGCAGGTTGGCGAAGCGGTTGCTCAAGCGGGCCAGTTCGGCGTAGGTGTACTCTCGCCGCCCGCCGTTTTTGCCCAGCCAGCGCAGCGCGACGGTTTCGCCCAGGCCAGTTTGAACCTGGCGGTCCACCGCCTCGTAGGCGATATTCAGGCCACCGCCGGGCAACCCGGCCAGTTCGGCGCGGGCGGTCTCCCAGGAAAAGCCGGCTCGCACCGCCTCTTCATCGATCAAGTTCGGCACCGATTCGCCAGGCGCCGGATTTTTGCATATCGTGGTCCAAACCATGCCGATGGTCTCCATGGAATGATGAGCTCCAGGTCGGTTCGATTGTAGGAAAAATCCATGGCACCGACATGGAAATCAGGTTCGTGATAAGGGTCATGCTGGCGGGAATCGCGTTACCATATCGTATTCCACTTCGACCTATCGATTCGCCGCCGCCGGCGACTTTCGCGTGAGATGCCTTATGACCGTTCGCAATCTTGAGTACCTGTTTAAACCACGTTCCATTGCCGTCATCGGTCGGGGCAAGCAGGCGGGCGATTTCGATGCCACCGTGGAATTCAATCTGATCGAGGGTGGATTCAAGGGACCGGTGATGCCGGTTAACCCGAACCAGCAGGCCGTTTCTGGCGTGCTGGCCTACAAGGATGTCGGCAGCTTGCCGCTGGTGCCCGATCTGGCCATTCTGACCACTCCGCTCGAAAAGGCGCCGGAGCTGATCGAGCAGTTGGGCGCTTGGGGAACCAAGGCGGCGCTGCTGCTTAGCCGGGAAGTTTTGCAGGATCATCGCGGCGCCAAGGCGGCGCTGCTCGGTCCGGAAATCTCCCGCAAGTATACGGATGAGGGCGAGAGTCTGAAGCAGAGGATACTGGTCGCCGCCAAGCCGTATCTGCTTCGCGTCATGGGTCCGGACCATCTCGGCTATGCGGTGCCGGCGGCCAATGTCAACGCCAGCTTGAGCACCACCCGGCCTCTGTCGGGCCACATCGCCTTGCTCTGTCAGTCCGCCGCAGTGATGCGCAGCCTACTCGATTGGGCCACTAGCCGCGACATTGGTTTCTCACATGCAATCTCGGTCGGCATGCGCTGGGATGTGGATTTCGGCGATTTGCTGGATTACCTGCTGCGGGACTCTCAGACTCGCGCCATCCTGATGTATATGGAAAATACCCGCAACCGCCGCAAGTTCGTCTCCGCCGCCCGCGCCGCCGCCCGCGTCAAACCGGTTATCGTGCTCAAGCCGCGCGATTTTCGGACCGGGCCGGTCGAAGATGCCGTGTACGACGCCGTATTCCAGCGGGCCGGTATTTTGCGGGTGGACCATATCGAGCAATTGTTCGGCGCCGCCGAAACCCTCGCCACCGCCAAACCGGTTTATAGCAACCGCCTGACTGTCCTCAGCAACAGTTACAGTCTGGCCTTACTGACCAGCGATGCCTTGCAGCGCCATGGCGGCCATCTGGCGCAGATCAGCGAAGAGACCTGCGAGCAGGTGACGCGCGCCTGCCGGCCCGGCTATACGATCGAAAATCCGGTCGATCTGGGCGATATGGCTGGTGCCGAAGAGTATGGCAAGGCACTGGATTTGTTACTGAAGGAGCCGGGCACCGATGGGGTACTGGTGGTGCATGCACCCTCCTCGGTGGATCGCTCGATGGAAAGCGCGCGAGCCCTGGTCGAGCGTGCCGGCGGTCGGCGGCTGATCATGACCTGCTGGATCGGCGAGTCATCGGTGCAATCGGCGCGCGATCTATTCAAGTCCGCGCACATTCCCACCTATCAGGCGCCCGGCGAAGCGGTGGAAGCCTTCATGCGTCTGGCCCAGCACCGGCGCAATCAGGAACTGCTGATGGAGACCCCACCCTCGATCCCGGAGGAGTTTACGCCCGATACCGAAACCGCCCGCCGCATCATCCAGATTGCCCTGACCGCTGGCCGGCGTCGGTTGAACACTTACGAAGCCAGTCAGGTGTTAAGCGCCTATGAAATCCCGGTGGCGCCGCTGCATTTTGCGTCTACACCGGAAGCGGCCAGCGAAATGGCCCTGGAGTTGAAGGTTCCCGTGGCGCTCAAGATCCTCTCGCCCGACATTGCCAGTAAATCCGAAGTGGGCGGCGTGACCTTTGGTCTGAACAATCCATTGCAGGTATTGGTCGCCGCCAGCGACATGTTGGCGCGGGTGCGCGAACTCGCGCCCGAAGCGGTGATCGACGGGTTTGCGGTGCAAGCGATGCAATCTCGACACGGCGCTTACGAATTGATGGTCGGCGTGCGCACCGGCCGCCGCTTCGGGCCAGTTATCTTCTTCGGCCACGGCGGCACCGAAGCCGAAGTGATCGACGACGTAGCCTATGCGTTGCCGCCGCTGAACATGCAACTGGCGCGCGACCTGATGTCGCGGACCCGCCTGTACCGTCAGCTTCACGACAACCGCGGCCGGCCGGTCGACCTGGATGAAATCGCTCTGACCCTGATCAAGGTTTCTCAGATGGTGGTCGATCTGGCCGAGGTCGTGGAGATGGACATCAACCCGCTCTGGATCAATGGTGATGGCTTGTTGGCGCTGGACGCCAACATATTGATCGAGCCGGTCGATCCCGCTACCGTCGGCCAGCGGCTGGCGATCTTGCCCTACCCGAAGGAGCTGGAAAAACTCTTCATACTGCCCGATGGCCGCCGATTCCTAATGCGACCGATCCTGCCCGAAGACGAACCGCAAATTATCGATCTGGTGCGGCGCATGCCGGCCGAGGATGTGCGGATGCGCTTCTTCCAGCCCATTCGCGAACTGTCGCACGATATGGCCGCCCGCCTGACCCAGCTCGACTACAACCGGGAGATGGCGATCGCCATGACCGAGCCCGATGGCGTGCCGGGCAAAACCAAGATCTGGGGCGTGGTGCGCTGCAACGCCGACCCGGACATGGAAAAGGCCGAATATTCCATCCTGGTGGATCGGGCCATGACCGGAATCGGGCTGGGGCCGATGCTGATGCGCTACATCATCGAGTACGCCAGAAAGCTTGGCATCAAGGAGTTGTATGGAGAAGTGTTGCGCGAGAATGAGGCGATGCTCCGGCTCAATCGGGCGCTCAATTTCAAGATCCACGCCACGTTTGACGATCCCGGAGTCTTGCATGTGTCCTTGCCGCTGAACTGAGAATTGGGCGTACTCCATTCATACGGGTCATACGGGCGGAGAATGGCTATACCTTGGCCGCTCCAAGCGATCAGATACACTCACCGATGAACTTAGAAGGAGGCGATCATGCTTTTCCGGCAACTGTTCGAGCCAGTGTCTTGCACCTACACCTACCTGTTGGGTTGTCCGGCTACTAGCGAGTGTGCCCTGATCGATCCGGTGATCGAAACTGCGGAACGCGATCTGGCGGTGATTCGGGATCTTGGGTTGCGCTTGGCCTGCACCATCGAAACCCATGTTCACGCCGACCATCTGACCGGTGCGCTCAAGCTTAAACACTTGGCTGGTAGCCGGATCGCCTATCCGGCCATGGATGAGCTGCCTTGCGCCGATCTCGGCTTGCGCGAGGGCGAGCCGCTGCGGATCGGCCAGGTCGCACTGCACCCGCTGTTCACGCCGGGCCATACCGGCGCCCATCATTGCTATGTGGTGGACGGCGGCGTCCATCGCTTGCTGTTCTCCGGCGATGCTCTCCTGATTGATGGCTGCGGGCGCACCGATTTTCAGTCCGGCGATCCGGTAGCGCTGTATCGCAGTATCCACGACAAACTGTTCGTACTGCCGGACGAGACACTGGTGTATCCGGGTCACGACTACGACGGACGTTTCGTGTCGTCCATCGCCCAGGAAAAGGCGCGCAACCCGCGACTGGGCGGCGGCAAGAGCCTGGAGCAGTTTGTAGCGATCATGAACGGCCTCGACTTGCCCAATCCGAAGAAAATGGCGTTCGCGGTGCCCGGTAACCAACTCTGCGGCCAGTGTCCGCCGAACGTACCGGACGAATTGCGCGCGCCTTGCGCATTCGGCGATCAGGGTTGAGCCGGATCGGTCTTGGCGGATGGCCGTGAATCCTCAAACCGCAGTGACGGGGGTCATTCTGGCCGGTGGACGCGCCGAGCGGATGGGTGGCCGGGACAAGGGATTGCTGCCGCTGGCCGGTGAACCGCTGATCGCGCACGGCATTCGCCGGCTGCGGCCGCAAGTCGCCGAGCTGTTGATCAGCGCCAACCGCAATCACGATGCCTATCGGACGTATGGTTGCCGGGTGGTCGGCGACGATCCAGATGGCCGCTTTCGGGGGCCGCTAGCCGGCATGTTGGCAGCGCTGCGCGTGGCCGAGACGCCGTATCTGCTGACTGCGCCTTGCGATTCCCCACTGCTGCCGGTCGATTACGCGCGACGGATGCTGGCGGCGCTGGAACGGGAACAGACCACGGTCAGCGTGGCGTATGGCGAAGATTGTTGGCAGCCGGTGTTCGCGTTGCTGCCGGTGGCGCTGCGGGAAGACTTGGCCGATTGGCTGACGGTGGGGGCGGGCGGCGC
>JBATDL010000328.1:0-3432 GCA_049663445.1 Candidatus Competibacter sp. | reverse complement strand
GGTATCGGCTGGAGTCGGTCTAAACCCGCTGGAAGCGGCCGCCGCGCCACTGCTCAGCCTGATCATGCGCCTGAAAAACACCCACTCGCATCCTGATCCCGAGCGCTTGCGGCTGCGAATCATCGAGGAGATGAAAGCGTTTACCACCAATGCCCGCAACGCCGGCGTCCACGAAAAAACTGTATTCCGGGCTCGCTACGTGCTGTGCACCACGCTGGATGAAGTAGTACTGAACACGCCCTGGGGCCGGGCCAGCGAATGGAGCGAGAGTAGCCTGCTGATCACGTTTCACAACGAAACCTGGGGCGGCGAAAAGTTCTTCGAGTTGCTGGACGCCACCCTTCCCGACCCACGCAAGCATCTCCACCTGCTGGAGCTGATGTATCTGTGCCTGGCCTTCGGCTTTCAGGGCCGTTACCGGCTGTTGGATAACGGCCGCAGCCGACTGGACGAACAGCGGGAGCGTACTTACAACGCCATCCGCACCGCCCATGGCGAGTTCGAGCGGGAGCTGTCCCCGCACTGGCGTGGCGTCCTCAACCAGCGCAACCCACTGATCCGTTATGTGCCGTTATGGGTGGTGGCGGCGGTCGCGGCCGCCCTGCTGCTGATTGCCTACGCGCTGTTCAACTGGCTGCTGAACAGCGCATCGGACCCGGTGCTGACCTCACTTGGTGGCATCCGCGGGGATACCGTGGCCATGGTCCGCCGCGACGGCGCAACGGCGGCGCCCGCGACACCCAAACCGCAGGCCATCAACGATCTCAACCGGGTATCGCGCGATCTGCGCAATTTTCTCGATCCCCAGATCCGGCAGGGCCTGGTCGACGTCATCGAGGACGCCGACAAGACCACGGTCCGTATCCGCGGCGACGGCCTGTTCGCCTCGGGTAGCGCCAACGTCAAGCCGGCTTTTCTGCCGCTGCTGGCACAGATCGGCAAGGAACTCAACACGGTTCAGGGCCGGGTGCTGGTCACTGGCCATTCGGACAGTGTTCCGATCCACACCCTGCAATTCCCGTCCAACTGGCATCTTGCCAAAGCCCGTGCCGACAGTGTGGTCCAGCTGCTGGCCGCCGTTAGCAACAAGCCCGGCCGCTTCATCGGTGAGGGCCGCGCCGACACCGAGCCGGTGGCCCCCAACAACACCCCGCAGAATCGCGCGCTGAACCGGCGCGTCGACATCATCCTGCTGGCGCGAGTCAATTAGGCGGGGACTATGAACAAGATCTTGAGTTTCTTGAAAAACCGCTGGTTCATCGGCATCACCGGCTTCCTGGCCGTCGCCGGTTTGATCTGGTACCTGGGTCCCCTGATCGCCGTCGCCGGCCAGACGCCGCTGGCCTCGGACCTGGGCCGTATCGGCTCCATCATGACCGTTGGCGGCATGTATGGCCTGTACCAGCTTTTGTATTACATCGACACCCTGAAACGAAACCGCAACATGCTGACCGATCTGGCTGGTCAAGCTGGGGTCGGCCAGGGTGGATCGGGCGGTTCAGCCGATCAGGGCGCGGCCGGCGACAGCGAGCCGGCCGGCCGCGAGCGTCAGAGGAAAAAGGAGGAGGAAGCGGCCTCGGCCGAGGAAATCTCCACGCTCAAGCAGGGCTTGGACGAGGCGCTATCCGTCCTCAAACGGGCCAAGCTGGGCGGCAAGACCGGCCGCACCCAATACCTCTACCAGTTGCCCTGGTACATCATCATCGGCCCACCCGGTTCCGGTAAAACCACGGCGTTGATCAATTCCGGTCTGCGTTTCCCGCTGGGCGCCGGCAAGGTGCGCGGGGTGGGCGGCACCCGCAACTGCGATTGGTGGTTTACCGACGAAGCGGTGCTGCTGGACACCGCTGGCCGCTACACCACCCAGGACAGCCACGAGGAAGTAGACCGGGCCGCTTGGCGCGGCTTCCTGGATCTGCTGAAGAAGCACCGCCGCCGCCGGCCCATCAATGGCGCCTTCATCGCCATCAGCCTGGCCGATCTGATGCAGCAGAGCGAGGAGGAACGCTCCGCCCAGGCGCTGGCTATCAAGCAGCGGGTGCAGGAACTGCACGAGCATTTCGGCATCCGCTTCCCCATCTACGTCCAGTTCACCAAGGCCGACCTGATCGCCGGCTTCATCGAATTTTTCGGCGATATGGGCCTGGAAGAACGGGCTCAGGTCTGGGGCCTGACCTTCCCGCTGGACACCCCCACCAACCCGGAAGGCGTGGTCGAACAGTTCACCGCCGAGTTCGAACTGCTGGAGCAGCGGCTGAACGATCGGCTGGTACAGCGCCTGCAGGAAGAGCGCGATCCCCAGCGGCGGGACCTGATCTACACCCTGCCCCAGCAGTTCGCGTCCTTGAAGCAGGTCGCCGACCGCTTTCTCAAGGAAGCATTTCGGCCCAGCCGCTACGAAGAGCGGGTGCTGCTGCGCGGGGTGTACTTCACCAGCGGCACCCAGGAAGGCACGCCGATCGACCGGCTGATGAGTTCTCTGGCCACCACCTTCGGCCTGCACCGCCAGACCTTGAGCACCTTCTCCGGCAAGGGCCGCAGCTACTTCATCACCCGGCTGCTGCGCGAGGTCGTCTTCCCGGAAGCGGAGATCGCCGGCGCCAATCTCAAGGTGGAACGCTGGCGTGGCTGGATCCAGCGTGGCGCCTATGCCGCCGCCCTGCTGATCACCGTGATTGCCGCTCTGCTGTGGCTGACCAGCTACGCCCGCAATGAAATCTACGTGCGGGCGGTGGAAAAACAGCGGCTGGAGGTGGAACAACAGATTCAGGCACTCTCGCCCGATCAGACCGACCCCGCCGCCGCTCTGTCCCTGCTAACCGCCGCTCGCACCATCCCCGGCGGCTACGACGACCGCAACGCCGGCACGCCCTGGCTGATGGGCTTCGGCCTCTATCAGGGCGACAAGCTCGGCGGCGAGGCGCTGGCGATTTACCGGCGGCTGCTGGAACGGGCGTTTCTGCCCCGCATCGTGCTGCGCATGGAGGAACGGCTACGCCAGAACACCGACAATACCGGCGCGCTGTACGACACGCTCAAGGCCTACCTGATGCTGGACGATGCCGAGCGCTTCGACGCCAAGATCGTCAAGGCCTGGATGGAGCAGGAGTGGCAAACCAATCTGCCACGCGGCTTCACCCGCGAGCAGCGCGAACAACTGTCGGCCCACCTGGACGCCCTGCTGGAACTGGCGCCGCTGCAATCGCCCATCGCGCTGGACAATACGTTGATCCAGAGTAGCCGGACTCTGCTAAACCAGGTGCCCCTGTCCCAGCGTATCTACGAACGGCTCAAGCAGCGCCAGCGCAGCGCCGGCACGCCGCCGGACATCGGCCTGACCCTCGCCGCCGGCCCCGACACACCTCGGGTGTTCGACCGTGGGAGCGGCCAGGCGCTGAACAGCGGGGTTCCCGGTTTATATACCTATAAGGG
>JBATDL010000327.1:0-2509 GCA_049663445.1 Candidatus Competibacter sp. | reverse complement strand
ATACCCGATACCTCCGATGCGATGCCGTCCATCGAGGACGAGCTGGACGCCGGGGTGGTTTATCAGGAACGCTATACCGCCCGCAGCGACGTGGGTGAGGCCTCGACCATGATTCCGGCGAACATGGCCTCGGCGGTCAGCCGCGCCCTGGATCGCGTGGAAGCACGCCAAGGGTGCGACGTCGATACCTTCGTCGGGCGCGAACTGGGGATGAGCGCGGCGGATCGGGCGGCCCATTTCGCCCCCGAACAAATCGATGCCTTGGCACTGGCCTTCGACGCCCACGACCGGGGACGGGGTTTCATCGAGGCCGACGAAACCGGCATCGGCAAGGGCCGGGTACTGGCGGGGGTCTGCCTGCGGGCCTGGCGACAAGGCCGCCCGGTGATCTTCTTGACCGAAAAGCCCAACCTGTTTTCGGACTTCTACCGCGACTTGAGCCACATCGGCGTCCAGCGGGACATCGTGCCGCTGATCGTCAACGAGGACACCCCGATCAAGGATACCGAGCGGGGAACGGTGTTGCGGCCGGCCCGCCGCGCGGCGGACCTCCGGCGAGCGATGACCGCGGAGACCTGGCCGCCCGGTGTCAACCTGGTGCTGGCGACCTACTCGCAGCTCTGTCAACGTGGATCGCTCAAGACCGATTGGCTGTGCCGGATCGCCGAGGCCAGCGGCGCGCAACTCATCGTGGACGAATCGCACAACGCCAGCGGGGACTCGAACACGTCCGTGAATGTGAAACGGCTGCTGGAAGCGAGTGGACAGCCGCCGATCTTTTCCAGCGCCACCTACGCCAAACGCCCGGACAATCTGTCCGTTTACGCCTCGGTGTTGCCCGAACTGTTCCGCCATGACGACATCGGCCTCCTGCTGCGCCAGGGCGGCGCGCCGTTGCAGGAGGCGTTCTCGCAGATGCTGGCCGAGGACGGCGTGCTGATCCGGCGCGAGCACGACCTGTCCCACATCACGTTCCGCACCGAACCGGACACCGCGCGCGTCGACCACCATCGGGAACGGGCCGACCGGCTGGCGTCGATTCTGGAAAAAATGGCCTGGCTGGGTGGGGACATCGAGGCGTTCATCTCCCAGGAAAATCAGCGGTTGAACGAACGTTTCGAAGATAACGGCACGAACAAGGAACGCAAAGGCCACCGGGCCGGTTTGCAAACGATGAACTTTGGCTCCCGACTCTATCAGCTCAATCGGCTGTTCATGCTGGCGCTCAAGGTCGATCACGCCATCGAGTTCGGGGCACGCGAGATTGAGGCGGGCCGCAAACCGGTGTTCGTGGTGGAAAACACCCTGGAAACGCTGTTGAAAGAGATCGTGACCCAACGGTTCGACGAGACCCTCACGGCGGCGGACGCAGACGACGAGGGCGCAACAGACGAGAAGGCCGTCGCCCGGGCCGCCGATCATCCCTTCGCGGGTCTGACAATGCCGGCCATGACGTTCCGCGATGCCTTGCAGCGGGTGTTGGATCGCATGCTGGACTACACCGAGCGCGACGGTTACGGCAACACCGCGCGGCGGCGCATCAGCGATCCGCAGTTGCTCGATCTGGCCCACGGGATCGAGCAGGACATCGCGGCGTTCCCCGACCTGTCGTTATCGCCGCTGGACGATGTGCGCCTCGCCTTGCAGGCGCGCGGCTATCGCATCGGCGAGCTGTCCGGCCGGTCCTTCCAAGTCGAGTGGGTGACGCAGGAAGACACGCGCGCCTTGCGGGTCCGGCCCCGGCTGGCGGAAAACCGGGTCGATACCGTTTATCGTTTCAATACCGACGTCTATCAAGGCTTGATCGTCACCCGCTCCGGTTCGACCGGCTTGAGTGCCCATGCCCGTGACGATGTCCCCGGCTGGAGCCCGGCCCCCCGTTCGATGTTCGAGTTGCAAATCCCGCAAAACGTGGCCGAACGCATCCAATTCTGGGGGCGCATCAACCGCCGGGGCCAGTGCGCCGCCCCGACCGTGGTCACCCCCTCCACCGAACTGCCCGGCGAGATGCGGTTGATCGCCATGCAGAACGCCAAGTTGCGCCAGCTCTCGGCCAACACCACCAGTAACCAGGATAACGCGGCGCTGGCCAAGAACGTGCCGGATGTGCTCAATCCCCTGGGCAACCAGATCGCCCGACGCTGGGTGACGCAAAATCCGTTTCAGGCGGCCCGGCTGTCCGCCGAGATCAGCGAGGATCGCGACGGGACGCCGGAGTGGTACATCAACCGGATCACCTCGCGGATCATGCTGCTGCCGGTCGCCGAGCAGGAAACCGTGCTGGAAGAACTGAGCGGCTTGTACCGCGCACGGTTCGACGAACTGAAAAGCCAGGGCATCCACCCGCTGCGGACCGCCGAATTCGATTGGCAGGCCCGCGAAGTGGCGCGCGATCGCTTCGAGCAGACCCCCGCCGGCATGGGCGAAATCGACAGTCCGTTCCACGCGCCCATCGATTTCCTGACCGTGGACTACGAGGAGGCTCGCCGGCCGCTGCGGGCCGCCGCCG
>JBATDL010000326.1:0-3570 GCA_049663445.1 Candidatus Competibacter sp. | reverse complement strand
CCTATAAGGGTTATTACCAGTTTTTTCTGGACGAGAACCCCAAGCTGGTGGCCCACTTGGCCGACGAAAGCTGGGTTCTGGGCCAAACCCTGCAAATTTCCAGCGATCCGACCGACCGTCAGCGCATCGCCGAAGGCGTCTGCCGCCTGTATCTCGGCGACTACCTGAAGCAGTGGCAGGACCTGCTCGGCGATGTCAAGATCAAGGCGTTCAACAACCCGCAAGAGGCGCTCGATATCCTGCAAGTGTTATCGGGACCGGCCTCGCCGCTACGGACCCTGATCGAAACCGTGGCCCGCGAAACCGCGCTGGACCAGCCCCCGCCGCCGCCGGAGGCCGGCAAACCCGTCGCCGACCGGTCGCTGACCGACAAGATCGCCGGCATCCTGGGCAAGAGCGACACCACCGCCGACCCGCTGCTGCAACCTTGCGGCCTCGACCCCCGGCTGACCGGCTTCGATGCCCAGTACCGCCGGGAAATCGATGGCGTCGGTGGGAGCATCCCACCCTTCGACAAAACCCTGGCGACACTCAACGATCTGTACGGCCATATGAACGCCATCGCCCGCGCCCGGGAGTCCAGCCCGGATGGCGCCGTGCCGCAAAATCTCAAGGACCAGTTTGGCACCGTGATCAATCAGTTGCAGGTGGACTCCGCCCGCAAGCCGCCGCCCTTCAACCTCCTGCTGGACAAACTGGCCCGCGACAGCGCCGATATTGTGCGCAGCCTGCGCGACCGGCTAAATGCTCAGTGGAAGGCGGCGCAAGTCGCCCCTTTTTTTCAGGACAATTTGCGCGGCCGCTATCCCCTGGTCCGCAGTTCGATTCAGTGGAGCGGCGCCGGAGCGGGCGGCGCTCAGAACTCCAGCGCCCCAGTCAATTCGATTCAATGGGTCGGGCAGAGTCCCGTCAGCCCGATCCGCTCGCCGGCGGGACCACCCGACGCCACCCTAGCCGCCTTCGGCCGGTTTTTTGGCCCGAACGGCCTGATGGACGGTTTCTTTAAGCAGCACCTGCAAGCCTATGTCGATACCTCGTCGGGCGGCTGGCGCTGGCGCGGCCCCACCGGACCGGAACAAAGCATCGCCCCGGAAGCACTGCAAGCCTTCCAGCGCGCCGCCACGGTGCGCGCCGCCCTGTTTGACGGTAGCCAGAACCCCACGATCCGCTTTCAACTGACTCCTCTCCAGCTCGGCGTCGGCGTGAACCAGGCCGCGATCAGTCTGGACGGCCAAAGCTTTAGCTACGGCGCCGGCCAGGCCGGGCGGGTCGCCGATCTGCAATGGACCGGGACCGCCGGGCAGGCGCGCGTCGAATTGTCGCAGTCCGGCGGCGGCCCGGCGCAACTGAGCGAGACCGGTCCATGGGCCTGGTTCAAGCTGCTCGACCAGACCCAAATCCGGCCGCTCGGCGCCGGCCAGTTCCAGGTCACGTTTCAGTTGGGCAGCCTGCAGGCCATCTACCAGATGCGGACCCCCGGCAGCTCCTCCAACCCCTTTAGCCTGCAAGAGCTGGTGGGCTTCCAGTGCCCGGAACAACTGTGACCCCCACCCTGGAGCGTCCGACGGCCGGCTTCTTCGGCAAGCTGCCCAGTCGGGGTGATTTCATCGGCCGCCATCTACCCAAGAGCTTCGTCGGCCCCTGGGATAACTGGCTGCAGGTCGCCATCGCCCACAGCCGCGACCAGTTGGGCGAAAGCTGGCAGGAGTATTACTGCACCAGCCCGATCTGGCGCTTTGCACTCGGCCCCGGTTTGTGCGGGTCCACCGCCTACGCGGGTATCCTGATGCCCAGCATGGACCGAGTGGGGCGCTACTACCCGCTGGCGATCGCTGCGGCGCTGGCGCCGGACTGGCCGCTGTTTGCGCTACCGGCCGGCGGCGAGGCGTGGTTTCGCCAAGCCGAACAACTGGCGCTGGCGGCGCTTGAGCGCGACGAACTGGACCTGGACCACTTCAGCCAGCAGGTGACGGAATTGGGCGCGCCGCCCGCGACCGACTTTTCGATGATGGGTCCGGCGAACAGCGGCAACGCCTGGCATTGTCCGTTGCCGCACGCACTGGAACCGGCCGGGATCTCGCCGTTTTTGGCCAGCGACCTGCTGCGGCGGGGCTTCCCCCTGCACAGCCTGTGGTGGGCCGATGGCTCCGACTGGATCACTCGCTGCCTGCTGGTATGCAAGGACCTGCCGCCGACCGACGGCTTCGCGGCATTACTGGCCGGAAACTGGCAACAATGGGGTTGGAACGAGAAAGCGCCCGCCGATATCGCCTGCCGCCCGGGCGAGCCGCCCGCCGCCGAAGAGGAAGCATCATGACCCAAAAACAAACATTCAAATGGTCGTCCGCCGGCCGCAGCCATGTCGGCATGGTACGAGCGATCAACGAGGACGCCTGCCTGGTGATGCCCGAGATGGGCCTTTGGGTGGTCGCCGACGGCATGGGCGGGCACGAAGCCGGTGACATCGCCAGCCAGATGCTGATCGAGAGCCTGCAGCAGATCCCGCCACCGCTTGACTGGCCCGATTTTCTGGACGCGGTTCGGCGGCAGATGCAGGAGGTGAACCAACGCTTACGGCAGGAATCGGCCCAGCGTTACCAGAACCGCACCATCGGCAGCACGGTGGTGGTGCTGCTGGCCTACGAGACGCAGTGCGCCTGCCTGTGGGTGGGAGACAGCCGCATCTACCGACTGCGGGACGACCAGCTCCAGCAGCTTACCCGCGATCACAGCCATGTGCAGGAACTGGTCGACCAGGGGTTGATCGCGCCCGAGGACGCGCACCGCCATCCACTGGCCAACGTGATCACCCGTGCGGTCGGATCGGCCGAGGAAATGCTCATCGACGAAGCCATCCACCCGCTGCATCCCGGCGATATGTTCCTGCTGTGCAGCGATGGCCTCAACAAAACCGTCAGCGACGAGGAAATCGCTCGCCTGTTGGCCCACAGCGACCATGACTGTCATGAGGCGGTCAAGGCGTTCATCCACCTCGCGCTGATGCGGGACGCCAGCGATAACGTAACCACCGTGGTGGTCAACATCGACGACGCCCCTCCGGAAACCGCCGAGGAACCGGGTTCGGCGACGGCTGACGATCCGATTCCACCGGACTGGTATCTGGATTGAGGCGAAGCCCTCTCCCAGTGGAAGCGGGGTTTTTGGGTATATTGGGTATATAGCGTTCCTGTCTGACGGGTGGAGTCACCGTTTCGAACCACCCCGGCGGCTGCGCGCCACCCCTCCTTATCCAAGGCGGGGAGATTCCACGGCCGGTCTGGGAGCGCTATAGCCGGGGTCCGAAGCGGACGCCGCTCAGCGCCCGTACCGGTACAGCGGCAGCGGTTGGTCGGCGGCCGGCTGGTAGCTGGCGCTGAAGTCGCCGAAGGCCGCCAGCGCGTCCTCCAGACTACGGTCGGCCCGTGGTTCGAAGGCGTCGAAGCCGCAGCGGGCCATAAAAAACAACTGATCGCGCAGCACGTCGCCCACCGCCCGAATCTCGCCGCGATAGCCGTGACGCTCCCGCAGCAGCCGGGCCTGCGAATAGGCGCGACCGTCGCTGAACTTGGG
>JBATDL010000325.1:0-1591 GCA_049663445.1 Candidatus Competibacter sp. | reverse complement strand
GGCCTCGCCGGTGTGTTGGGCGCGCAGATCGAGGGGATCGATGCGCGCGCGGCGCTCGTAGACGGCATTCGGCGCGCCACGGTAGAACCCGGCCAGCAGGGCGTGGTCGCTTTGGGTCAACCCGCCGCTCTGGACAGCGAGCGCCTGGCCGCCCAGCTTCTCGAACAGTTCCATCGTCTCCTGGGGGTCCTCGACGAACATCCCGACCTTGGTGAGGGTATTGGCGACAATGGCGGCGGCTTCTTCCCGGGATTCCTTGCCGAAACTTTGCAGATCCTGCCCGCCGAAACACATCGAAAACCCGAGGCTACGGGCTTGGGCGGGCACCACCGCGAACCCTCGGACCGCGTAATAGCCATATTCGTCGAACACCCCCAGGTACGGCGCGGGGGCGGCGACCGGCCGACGGTCGATCACCGCGCGATGGCTGCCTTCCAGCCGGGCGCCGAGGCCCATGGCGAGCATGGTTTTCAGCGCGCCGATGAGCAGCTTGCCGAGACTGGCCAGTTCGTCAGGGCTTTTTTCCAAGGCGGGCAACATCACCACCAGAATGCGGCGCTGCAACACGATATCGGCCAGATCGATTTCGCCCTCCCCCACCCGGAAAATGTGGCCGTAGACGTCGGCCAGTTGCCCGAACATCCGGCTGAACTGGTTTTGCAGGTAGCCGTGTTGCAGGTAGGTTTGCGGATCGGGTTGCAACGGATACGTGCGGGCGCGGATCAACTCGGCGGAGAGCCGCTGACCTTGTTGCGCCAGCAGGCGCGCCGGGTCCTGGAAACCGGGCACCGATTCGAGATAGGTTTGCAACGACTCCAGCGCCGGCCCTGGCAAGGCGAACCCCTCGACCCGGTCGCGGGCGCGCAGGGAGAGATCGATCAGGCGATCCAAGGGCAGATAGCCCCGCAACGCGCCGACATCAAGGGTAAACGGGCGATTCTGTTCGTCGCGCCCGCGATCCCGCATCGCCACCAGCGTCCGCACGTAGGCGGTCAGCAGACCGATGGCCTTGTCCTTCCAGGTGGCCGAGTCGCCGCCCGCCTCGGCCATTTGCGCGATCAGCAGTTGGGTGATGGCGTCCGCCGAACCGTGCAAAAACGGGTTGAAGGTGTTGGACAGCCGCGCCGCGCCCGGCCCGTGGGGATCGACGTCGGCGGAACCGGTGAGAAAGTTCAGGACCTGGACGTCATCCTCCCGCCCGCAGGCCCGCGCCATCGCCTGGATCCGGGTCCAGAGACTCGCATCACCCTTGCCATCGACATAGGTAAAGCCCGATCCCCACAACAGGGTGTTGGCCGCCAGGCTGGTCATGGCTTCCGTCTTGCCGGCGCCGGTCCCGCCCAGGACCAGCAGATGGGTCCGCAGGTCGTCGTCCGTCAGATACAGTTCCTCGTTCGTGATCCGGTCGTTGCCGAGGAACGCCAAGCCGCGCGCCGCCCGTGGCGTTCGCGTGCCCGGTTCCCATTCGTGAGGGTCGAGACCCCGATAAGTCGCGGGCAGTTTCAAGGGCAGCACGGGCCGCACGCGCCAGGCCCAGAGGCCGATGGCGAGGCCACCGAGGGCGCCCAGGTCCATCAGCGCGGGATAGAAC
>JBATDL010000324.1:0-2307 GCA_049663445.1 Candidatus Competibacter sp. | reverse complement strand
CGCACGCTCCATCAGTCGGTTGCACATCGCATTAAGCGATGGATGTGGAAAATCGCAGGTCTGTTCACTAACCATGTCGCCAAGCTTCATGGGCGTCTCCGATGGACGTTGATGGATTGAGAGATTGTACGAAAGAGGCAAAACGGTTGAGCACTGTTCTGGATCACGAACGGCCGCCGAACGGCCGCGCAACTCCCCCCTCAAAAATCATGCGGACGGCGCTATAGCGCTCCTCTCTAAGTTGTGGAATCGCCGTTTCGAACCACCCCGGCGCTGCGCGCCACCCCTCCTTAGCCAAGGAGGGGAACGTTCATAACCGATGTAGGAACGCTATATGCCGGTCACCTCACGTATTGCAACGCAAACGGAACCATCTCTCCCAGCACTTTCACAACGGCGGCGTTCGTCGCCCGAACCGCGCCGTAGGCATCCTCGCTGGGGGCCGGTTCCACCACCTCGAACACCTGGGTTCCCAGCACATGCCCGCTTTTCATGTCCAGCACCTTGATGCGCGCACTCAGCCGCACTTTACTGGGTTGGGTCATGAACTCCTGTTGCAGGCGGATCACATCCACATCCACCCGCAGATCGGCCAGCCCCGGCGCCGGCGGCGACACCACCGCCTTGAACGCGCCGGTGGCTTCGAACGCCCGCACCAGGATCGGCAACAGCATCTTGGCCGGCGTATCGCTCCAGCCGCTGTCGTTGTAGTAGTCTATCTTTAGCGGTTCCCGGCGGTAGGCGATCCGGTCGGAATCGAAGCCCGGCGCCGCCCTGGGCACCGTCACCAGCAGGATCTTGTCGCTGGTGCGGCGGGCCGGCGGCGGTGCGAAGGCCGCAGCTTCCAGCAAATAGTCCTGTCGCGGCGGGGACTTGTCCTGCGGCAACAGACAAGCACTCAGCGCCAACATCGCCAGCAGCGCCCAACCGAGCCGGACCCAGTGCCCCCCGCATCCGCGTTCAAGAAGCAAGACACCGTTATTTTTCACATGCTTTCCCTTCCAACATTTAGCCTTCAGCCCCCAAGCTACTCCTCCCCAGGTCCCGGCCGACCGCTGGGCTTGCCCACCACCAGGGCGCGCGGGTTCTGCTCCAGCAACTCGGCCAGCCGCCGCAGGACCACCATCAGTTCGTTGGCTTCCACCAGCAGGTTATTGAATTCCGGCACGGTATTTTGCCCCAATTGTCGCAATTCCCGTTGCCCGACCTCGGCCAGGCCGCTCAAGTCCCGGCTGGTTCGGTTGAAGGTGTCCGCCGTCCGACGCACCGACTGGGCACCGGCGCGAAAGTCGCTCAGGGTTGCCCGAAGCTGCGCGCTCAAATCGCCGCTTCCCTGCAACATCGTCGTCAGTTGATCCAGCGCCTTGCCCAATTGCACCGCGCGTTCCGCCAGTGTGCCGGTGAAAGCTTCCACATGGTCCAGGGTCTGGCGGATGCGGTCGGAACGGTCGGCCACTGCGCCGGTGATCGTGCTGAGATTTTGCAGGGTCTGGGCCAATGCGGTTTGATTCTGATCGCCCAGCAAGCGCTCGAAGCGCCGCGACAGATTATCCACATTGGTGATGATGTTGTTGAACGCATCATCCAGGCGGGCCACCAGCGACGGCCCGGCCTGAATTACCGGCAGTTTCTGCCCCGGTTGCTTTTCCAGGGGCAGCGACTGACCGCCGCCGCTCAGTTCCACCGACGCCACCCCGGTCAGCCCCTGCTTGGACAGGGTGGCGATGGTGTCGCGGCGAATCGGTGTGCCGCGTTCGATGTTCAGCACCACGTCCACCTGATCGGGGTTGCTGGGATCCAACCGGATGGATTCCACCTGTCCGATCTGAACACCACGATAGCGGACCGCCGCCTTGAGGCTCAGGCCGGCCACCGATTCGTGGAAATACACCCGATAGCGGTCGTAGGTCTTGTTCTCGACCCCGATGGTCAGCCAGAGCGACACGCCCACCGCCGCCACGCCAAACAGGACGACGAATAGGCCCACCAGAGCGTAATTCACTTTGCTGTACACGCTTGTCCCCGCGCCGCGCGGCCGCGCGGTCCCTCGAAATAGGCCCGGATCAACGGATGTTCGGCTTGCACCAACTCCGCCATCGGCGCGTAGCCGATCACCCGTTTCTCGCCTAGAAACGCCACCCGGTCGGTGGCGTGCCACAGCGAATCCAGGTCGTGGGTCACCATGACCACCGTCAGCCCCAGCGATTCCTTGAGCTGCACCACCAGTTCGTCGAAGGCGCCGGCGCTGACCGGATCGAGACCGGAGGTCGGTTCGTCCAGAAACAGCAGCGCCGGGTCCAGCGCCAG